>URJD01000222.1 GCA_900548075.1 uncultured Collinsella sp. | reverse complement strand
ATTTCTGGCATATGTCAGAAAATGAGGGCTTATGTTTGGGCTGTGGGGCCGCGTGCGCCTGGGCTACAATGAATCTCGCTTGTAGGCGACTGACAGGAGGGTCAATGAGCAAAGCTGATCAACAGTTTGTAACCATGTGCCGCGATATTCTGGACCATGGCACCACCACCGAGGGCCAAAAGGTCCGCCCGGTGTGGGAGGACGGCACCCCTGCCTATACCATTAAAAACTTTGGCGTTACGGCACGCTATGACCTGCGCGAGGAGTTCCCCGCGCTTACGCTGCGTCGTACGGCGCTCAAGTCCGCCATGGACGAGATCCTGTGGATCTATCAAAAGAAGTCCAATAACGTGCATGACCTCAACAGCCATATTTGGGATGAGTGGGCCGACGAGACCGGCTCCATCGGCAAGGCCTACGGGTATCAGATTGGCCAGAAGAGCCATTATGCCGAGGGCGACTTTGACCAGATGGACCGCGTGCTGTACGACCTCAAGCGCACGCCGTATAGCCGTCGCATTATGACGAACACCTATGTGTTCAGCGACTTGTCCGAGATGCACCTGTATCCGTGCGCGTACAGCGTGACGTACAACGTGACGCAGCGTCCGCAGGACGACAAGCCAACGCTCAACATGATTCTCAACCAGCGCAGCCAGGACATTTTGGCCGCGAACAACTGGAACGTGTGCCAGTACGCCATCTTGCTGATGATGGTCGCGCAGTCGGTCGATATGATTCCCGGTGAGCTGCTGCATGTGATTGCCGATGCCCACATTTACGACCGTCATGTCGATATCGTCCGCGAGCTTATCGAGCGTCCGCAGTTTGCGGCGCCCAAGGTAACGCTTAACCCCGACGTGCACGATTTCTATGCGTTTACGACCGACGACCTGATTGTGGAGGGCTACGAACATGGTCCGCAGGTCAAGAATATTCCCATTGCGGTGTAGGTGGTGCTTATGACGTGTAAGCTATCTGCCATCGTCGCCGTGTGTGACGATTGGGGCATTGGGTGCGAGGGCGACATGGTGGTGTCCAATCGTGCCGATATGCGTCATTTTGTGGCGTGCACCAAGGGTTGCCCGGTCATTATGGGGCGCAAGACGCTGCTGAGTTTTCCCGGCGGGCGTCCGCTCAAGAACCGCCGCAATATCGTGCTCACCCGCGACGAGGATTTTGTGGTCGAGGGCGTCGACGTGGTGCATAGCATCGACGAGGCTCTCGCCGCGGTTGCCGAAGAGCCCGTTGCCTGGGTGATCGGCGGCGGCGAGGTGTATCGACAGTTCTTGCCGTATTGCGTCGAGGCCGAGGTTACGCATAACCATTGCGTGCATGACGTGGATACGTACTTTCCCGATTTGGATGCCGATCCCGCGTGGGAGATTGAGCGGGCCAGCGAATCGGCGGTTGTCGCTGCCGGAGAGGGCGATGAGGGCCTCAAATATGAGTTCGTGACGTATCGTCGCGTTGATGCGTAAACCCGATTATCGCTTCGGTATTATCGGGTTGGAATGAGTGGCGGGGCGGCGCATGGCGTTGCCCCGATATTTGTATAGGTGCTGTAAGAAGGGTACAGGCTGGCTGCTATGACTGATGCCGTTGAGGTGCTGCGAATCGATTCGCTCGAGGACGAGCGGCTCGATGCCTACGTGCGACTGACCGAGCGTGAGCTTCGCTGCGTGCTGGAGCCGCAGAAGGGCATTTTTATCGCCGAGAGTGCCAAGGTCATCGAGCGTGCAGTGCGCGCCGGATACGAGCCGGTGAGCTTTCTTTTGGGCGAACGCTGGCTCGACCAGATGATGCCGCTGTTTGAGCGCCTGGCGGTACGCGAAGGTGCGGGCCCGGTTCCCGTGTTCGTGGCCTCGATGGAGCTTATGGAGCAGCTGACGGGCTTTAACGTGACGCGCGGTGCGCTCGCGGCGTTCCGTCGCCCGCGTCAGATTCCGGTAGCCGAGTTCTTGGGCGGCGTCGTCGAGGCGGCGGGGGAGCGCCCGGTGCGCGTGTGCGTGCTCGAGGGCATTGTCGACCA
>URJD01000221.1 GCA_900548075.1 uncultured Collinsella sp. | reverse complement strand
TCAGCTGGGAGAGCGCGGGCTTTGCAAGCCTGAGGTCAGGGGTTCGATCCCCCTAACCTCCACCATGATGGACCTGTAGCTCAGTTGGTTAGAGCGTCCGGCTGATAACCGGGAGGTCACAAGTTCGAATCTTGTCAGGTCCACCATCAAAAATGTGAAGAGCCCTGGGGCATTGCCTCGGGGCTTTTTTCTTACCCACAGAAGGTAGTCAAAAAAGCTCTGTCCCATATTAACTACTTTGATTTTGTGTGCTGCGCGAAAGTTTGGGTAGTATAGCTATTCAATGCGGCGGGCCGCCGCGTGTTAACCGCTACGTACCGGAGGTGTTCCATGGTTCGTGTCGACATAGAGACTATCGTCATGGCCGCCGGTCCCGTGCCATCGCTTATCGTGCTTCGCGAGCGCTGCGGCAAGTCGGATTCGACGGCGCCCCTGCGTTCGCTTTCCATTCAGACCGGCTCGTTTGAGGCCGCGGCCATTAGCCGTGGTATCGATAGCGGTCGCGCCGAGCGCCCGATAATGCATGACCTGCTGCTTGACACCGTCGATGCCCTGGGCGCCAAGCTCGAGCGCATCGAGATCGTCCGCGCCGAGCTGCCTGTGTTTTACGCGACGGTTGTCGTGTTGGCCGATGGCAGCGAGCATAGGATCGATGCGCGTCCGAGCGACGCCATCGCCCTCGCCGTACGCAGCAATGCCCCCATGTTCGTTGAAGACGACATCATGAATCGCTTGGGCACCGTCTCGCCGCACGCCGATGAGGTCGACGACGAGCGAGAGTTCGAAAAGTTCGATGAGTTCGTCCACACGCTTTCGCCCGATGATTTTTAAATGCTCGGCAAGCACGCGACGGAGTGCGCGCTCATGAGCGCCGGAGTTTCTGCCGAGGCGGCTGCGATCGCCCGCGAGGCCCAGATGCGCTCTGAGGCTTCTGAGGCGGCTCGCATTGCCTATGTGACGCAGGCCCGCACGCTTCGCGAACGCCGCGGCTCGTTTATCAAGATGGTTGTTATCTCCGCCCTTGTCGCGGCAATCTGTTCGCGCCTTCGTGGTACAGTTGGTGCGCTTGGGTTTTCGATCTCTACGGGCCTGGTGATCTGGGGCGTGGTCGATGCGGTCATGCTGACTAGCCAGATCAAGGTGCTCGACAAACGCGCGGCGGACATGATGCGCGCCCGCGATGCCGCTGCTAAGATCGCCGCCGAGGCGCAAGAACTGTAACGACGCCAGACTCGATGGGAAGGTCTAAAGATGGCACAGGATATGCAGGATGCCGGTAACGTCTCCGCCGAGCTCGACGCCATGGTGTGCGATCTGATCGGCGCGTTCTTGGACGACCTTGCCGCCGGCGAAAACCCCGGCGTGGTCGTGGCAATTGAGGACGCCGCTTCCAACCGTTATCTGGCGGCGCTCGATGAGGATGGCGAAGAGGCGTGCCTCGAGGCGGCCACCAACTTTATCTCCGAGCACAAGATGGGTCTTAAGGACGAGGGCCTGGGCCGTATCGTCCGCTATGCCATCGGCTATACCGGCTGCGTCGATATTGACGGTGGCTACCACGACGCTCTGCTCGTGAGCTTTTTCGAGACGACGCTCGAGAGCGGTTTTTCGGCATATGTGCTGTATGAGGGCATGGGCGCCGGCGATGGTTTTATGTGGAGCGACCCTGAACCTGCAGGTGAGGAAACCCCTCTCATCTAAAATCGCTAGAATAAACGAGTTTTCGGTAAAAGGCTCAATATTCCCGCTGAGCGTTGTATCGCTGGGCGGGCCGCATACGCGTGCCGTTTGTATATGGATAGAAGATAGGGGAACTACATGCGCGTAGACAATCTGAGGAACATCGCCATCATCGCCCACGTCGACCACGGCAAGACGACGATGGTCGACAAGCTCCTGCGTGCCACGGACGCCTTCCGTGCCAACCAGCAGGTCGAGGACCGCGTCCTGGACTCTAACGACCAGGAGCGCGAGCGCGGCATTACGATTCTCGCCAAGAACATCTCTATCGAGTACAAGGACGTCAAGATCAACGTCATCGACACCCCGGGCCACGCCGACTTTGGCGGCGAGGTCGAGCGCGTGCTGCGTATGGCCGACGGCGCCCTGCTGCTGGTCG
>URJD01000220.1 GCA_900548075.1 uncultured Collinsella sp. | reverse complement strand
CCGGCATAGGGGGCGGTGTGGTCCTCCTTGTGCTCGCCGTAGTAAGCCCTAAACTCGGCAAGCGTCTGCTCAAACATACGGCCGTCGCCCGCATACTCGGCAGGCATAAAGCGCTCAACCAGCTTGAGCATGCCGTTTCCCACCTTGTAGCGGTACTCGTCGACGGCAAACGTAGGCCAGCCGTGCGTCTTGCAGGTATGGTTGCCGGCGGCCGCCAGGTCCTCGAGCGTGTTGAGGATGGTGCCGTCCAGATCAAAAATCACATGGGAAAAAGCTGCTGCCATGAAAGCTCCCGTCATTGGGTTTCAAAACGCACCCCATAATACTGGGCATGCGTGCCGGGCATGTTTGGAATCTGAATATCTTTAATAGCCCTGAGCCTTTGTCGTTAGCAAATTCTCGGCAGCTGCTCTCCCACGAGCATGTCGAGAATGCGGGTCGAGCCCCAGCCGGTGCGCACGCGCACGGCGGGATGAGCGCCCTCGGCAAGTGGCAGCACGCGACCGATGATGGCGGCATTCTCGCCGTAGCGGGCGGCGCGCATGGCGCTCAGCGCGGCATCGGCTTGCTCGGCCGGCACGACGGCAACCATCTTGCCCTCGTTTGCCACCTGCAGCACATCGTAGCCGAGCATTTCGCAGGCTGCCTGAACGTCGGGGCGCACGGGCACATCGTCCTCGTCGATCTCCATGGCAACGCCGCTGGCCTGCGCAAACTCGTTGAGCGTCGAGGCCAAGCCACCGCGCGTGGGGTCGCGGAAGCAGCGTGTGTCGGGTGCTGCGGCCAGAACGTCGGCAATCAGGTGGTTGAGCGGTGCGGCGTCGCTTTCTATCGTGCTCGAAAACGCCAGGCCCTCGCGTTGGCTCATGATGGCGATGCCGTGGTCGCCCAGCGTACCCGATACCAGAATGACATCGCCGGGCTGGCAGTTGGCACCGCTGAGCGCCACGCCCGCGGGAACCTCGCCCACGCCGGCGGTATTGATGTAGACGCCGTCGGCCCCGCCGCGCTCGACCACCTTGGTGTCGCCCGTGATTATGGACACGCCCGCCTCATGCGCCGTCTCGGCCATCGTCTGCACAATCTGGCGGAGCTTATCCATGGGATAGCCCTCTTCGAGGATAAAGCCGCACGACAGGTAGCGCACGTTGGCGCCCGAGGTCGCGACGTCGTTGACGGTTCCGCATACGGCGAGGCGGCCGATGTTGCCACCGGGGAAGAACTGCGGCGAGACTACGAAGCTGTCGGTCGACATGGCGATGCGCCCGCTCGCGGGCAGCGCGGCGACGCCGGCGTCGTTGCCCTCGAGCAGCTCGGGCGACCCAAAGGCATCCAAAAAGACCTCATCGATGATGCGTTTCATCATCTGACCGCCAGAGCCGTGGCCCAACAGGACGGTGCTATCGGTGATGCTATGGGACATATCCAAAACTCCAATCGTGGGTGGTGCCAGTGTGCGGGTGCGTCCGGGCTAGTTACGGTAGCGGTAGTATGCCGCGCAGCTGCCCTCGGAGCTCACCATGCACGGTCCGACGGGATGCTCGGGCGTGCAGGTGCGGCCAAAGAGCGGGCAGCTGCTCGGCGTAATGGCCCCGCGCAGCACGTCGCCGCAGCGGCACCCACGCGGCTCGACCGTCGCCTCAACGGGCACGTCAAAGCGAGTGCGGGCATCAAAGCGCGAGAACTCGGGGCGGATGGAAAGGCCCGAGTTGGCAATCGGCCCCAGCCCGCGCCACGTGGTGTCGCATGGCTCAAACACCTGCTCGACCAGCTGGCGCGCCACGGGGTTGCCGTCTGCGTTGACGCCACGGCGGTAGGCGTTGTCGATTGCGGGTCTGCCCTCGACAACCATCTGGACCAGCATGCAGATGCCCTGCAGGATGTCGACCGGCTCAAATCCCGTGACCACGCCCGGGGTATCGAACTCATCGACCAAAAAGCTAAAGGGCGCCAAGCCCGTGATGGTGGCGACGTGGCCCGGCAGGATAAAGCCGTCGATGGCGGTCTCGGGATCGTTGGCGATGGCGCGCAACGCCGGCGGCGTGGTCTTGTGGGCGCAATAGACCGAAAAGTTCAAAAGCCCGCGCGCCTCGGCCTCCAAGATGGCGGCGGCGATGGTGGGCGT
>URJD01000219.1 GCA_900548075.1 uncultured Collinsella sp. | reverse complement strand
CTCACCATTCGCCTGACCGAAACCGGCCGGGAAAACGCCCGCATCGACCAGGCGGCCCGCATCCGCTTTAGAGAACGGGCCTTTAGCGCGCTCACCCATGACGAGCGCGAGGACCTCGCCGAAATGCTCGATAAAATCCGCGTAACCTGGGAGGAACTGGATGATTAAAACCCTCATGGGAAGCATCCGCGATTACAAGAAGGTCACGATCGCCACGCCGTTGCTCGTGCTTGGCGAGGTGCTCTGCGAGATGCTGATTCCATTTATCACCGCCAACCTGATCGACGCCATCAAAGACGGCGCTACCGTAGCCGAGATGCTTCCCACCGCAGGCTTTTTGGTGCTCATCGCGCTGACATCCCTTGCTTTTGGCGCCGCTGCCGGCGTCACCTGCAGCCATGCGAGTTGCGGCTTTGCCAAGAACCTGCGTCACGACCTGTTCTACAAGATCCAGACGTTCAGCTTTGCCAACATCGATGAGTTCTCGAGCTCCTCGCTCGTCACGCGCCTGACCACCGACATCAACAACGTGCAGCAGGCCTTTATGATGATCATCCGTATCGCCGTGCGCGCGCCGCTGGTATTAATCTTCGCCTTTACCATGGCGTTTATCATGGGCGGCAGCGTCGCCATGGTCTACCTGGTCATCATTCCGCTACTGGGCTTTGGACTGTTCTTTATCATCTTTAAGGTGCGCCCCATCTTCTCGCGCGTGTTCCACAAGTACGACGCCCTTAACGAGTCCGTCGAGGAAAACGTCACCGGCATGCGTGTGGTCAAGAGCTATGTGCGCGAAGACTTTGAGAAGGAGAAGTTCGCGACCGCCGCGCGCGACGTCCAGATGGACTTCACCCGCGCCGAGAAGCTGCTCGCCTTTAACAACCCCATGATGAACATCTGCGTCAACGGCGCGTTTGTCGTCATCATCTACCTGGGCTCCAAGCTCATCATCACGAGCCAGGGCACGCTGTTCGACGTGGGCCAGCTCTCCTCGATCTTTACCTACGGTTTTCAGATCCTCATGAGCCTGATGCAGCTGTCGATGATCTTTGTCATGGTGACCATGGCCGACGAATCGGCGCACCGCATTACCGAGGTGTTGGCCGCCGAGCCCACGATCGCCAATCCCGCCGAGCCCGTGCTCGAGGTTGTCGACGGTTCCATCGACTTTGACCACGTGAGCTTTAAGTATTCCGCGCATGCGAAGCGCCAGGCGCTCGACGATATCGACCTGCACATTAAGAGCGGCGAGACCATCGGCATCATCGGCGGCACCGGTTCGGCCAAGTCCACGCTCGTAAACCTCATTGCCCGCCTGTACGACGCCACCGAAGGCACCGTTCGCGTGGGCGGCATGGACGTGCGCGACTACGACCTGGACGCGCTGCGCCACCAGGTCGCCATGGTATTGCAGAAAAACGTGCTGTTTAGCGGCACCATCGCCGAGAACCTGCGTTGGGGCGACCCGAACGCCACCGACGAAGAGGTCCGCGAGGCGGCACATCTGGCCTGCGCCGACGAGTTTGTCGATGGCTTCCCCAAGGGCTATGACACCTGGATCGAGCAGGGCGGCTCCAATGTTTCCGGCGGTCAGAAGCAGCGCCTGTGCATTGCGCGTGCCCTGCTGCGTCGCCCCAAGATCTTGATCCTGGACGACTCCACCAGCGCCGTCGACACCAAGACCGACGCCAAGATTCGCGCAGGGTTGGCAAGCTATCTGCCCAACACGACCAAGCTCATCATCGCCCAGCGCATCAGCTCCGTGCAGGACGCCGATCGCATCATCGTCATGGAGGGTGGCCGTATCGCTCAGATCGGCAACCACGATGAGCTGCTCAAGACGAGCGAGATCTACCGCGAGACCTTCACCTCGCAAAACAAGATGTCTGCCGAGGGCGAAGGGGCCGTCGAGGCCGGCACCGAGGCATCCGCAACGCAAGCCCAGACCCAGGAAGGAGGCGAGGCACATGAGTAAGGCAACGACCGCCGAGCGCGCGCTCAACCGCAAGGGCGGCACCATGTCGCGCCTCATCAAGACGCTCTTTGGCTTCTACCCCGTGCTTTTGCCCCTCGTCGTCGTCGGCGTGGTGCTCTGCGCCATCATCAACTCCATCGGCGCGACCTTCCT
>URJD01000218.1 GCA_900548075.1 uncultured Collinsella sp. | reverse complement strand
ACGATCAGGCCCATGACCAGCGCCGCCCACGGCTCGACAAAGCCCGCGCCGGGCGTGACCACCACAAGGCCCGCAACCAAACCGGTGCTGGCACCCACCAGCGTGGGGCGGCCGGTATGCATGCGCTCGACGGCAAGCCACGAGACCATACCCGCCGCGCTGGCCGTCACGGTGTTGAGGATGGCGAGTGCCGCCACGGCGTCGGCCTTGAACTCGCTGCCGCCGTTAAAGCCAAACCAGCCAAACCAAAGCAGGCCGGCGCCCAACGCCACAAACGGCACGTTATGCGGGCGATAGCTCACCATGCCAAAGCCGCGACGACGGCCGAGCATTAAGCAGAGGATCAGGCCGGTAAGACCGGACGAAATGTGTACCACGTCGCCGCCGGCAAAGTCGAGTGCGCCGATGATGTCGCCGATAAAGGAGCCCTCGCCGCCCCAGACCATGTGGGCGAGCGGCGCATAGACCACGAGCAGCCAAATGCCCAGAAAGGCCGCCATAGCGCCAAACTTAACGCGACCTGCCAGGCTACCCGTGACGATAGCGGCAGTGATCATGGCAAACGCCATCTGGAAAGCGATGTTGATGATCTCCGGGTAAACGGCGCCGTCCGACGCGGTGCCCTCAACCGCCTGCAGCACCTGACCGAGCACCGGCAGGCACAGCAGCTGATCAAGGCCTCCAATAAACGGGCTGGAACCGTCGCCGCCGTAGGCCAGCGACCAGCCGGCAACAATCCACAGCACACCAACCAGGCCAATGGCGCCAAAGCACATGAGCATGGTGTTGATGACATTTTTGCGCCTGGACAGGCCGCCATAGAAAAACGCCAGACCCGGTGTCATTAAAAACACGAGCATGGTGCAGATGAGCATAAACGTTGTCGACCCCGTATCGTACATTCGCTCTCCCTTGATCGCGTGGACGTTGTCGGCGCCCATAATGCGGCCGAGAGGTAACTGGTGTAGAGCAGATACGGCGTTGTTAAACGCTGCGTTGTCGAATGGAAACGGTGCCGCAATCTTGGAAACGGCACGGCAACGGACGCGAAACGGACGGGAAATACGCGAGCAAGGGAGCCGTGAGTGCGCCCGTCCCGGCTAGCGCCGAAACAGCTCGTGGGCGCGGTCGCGGAGATTAGTTGCTCGAATGACACCTTCGTAGCGATTGATGCGCAGGCGCGGGAAGGCGTTAAAGAAGCGTAGGTCGCGGCGGCTGAGTGACACGCTCGGCACTGGACGGCTCATGCGCTTGCCGGCAAGGCGGCGACTGAGCGACGGACGCGGCATGCTCGGCGCGGCATCGGCCACGCGGCGGGCGGCAAGCGCCAGGCCGCGAGCACCATCCGAGATAAACGTCGGCATCGAAGCCTTCTCGCGCAGGGCATCGAGCGCGGCGTCACCCAGCTCGGCCAGCCACGCGTTAACGGCACGGCTACGGATGTGCGTCTGTGCCACCGAGTCAATCGTAGAATCGGGAATACGTTCGAGCATTGAGTCCGAGGCATCGGCAAGCGACTCATTGATGCGGTCGGCAAGGTCGGCCCGGACGCGCTCCAGCTGATCAGACAGACGCCGCCAGCTCGCCAACGAGCACACCGCGTCGACCATCATCGCGACCGCGACGATAAAGGCGGACAGCCGCACAATCAGCACCGGCAGATGGCCAAGCAGTCCCAGCAATGCCGGCTCCACTAAACGACAAATGCACAACGCACCCAAGCCAAACGCGCAGGCCCAGTACAGACAGATGCGTCCGTGCAAGTTAAACGGCAGGTGCGAGTAATCCCAAAAGCGAGCGCCCGTTGTTTTTTCCAACAGCACGCCTACGCTGTACTCAATCACGCTGCATACGAGCGCTGCAGCGACAAACTGGCTCAAGGCATCCGAAATCCCGCGCAACAGCAGCCAGCAGGCAATGCCGCCCGCGCCATAGATGGGGCAGCACGGCCCCAGCAAAAAGCCACTGTTGGCAAATCGTCCGTGATTGAGCATGGCGCATACTGTCGACTCCCATGCCCAACCGCAAAACCCGTAAAAGGCAAACGAGAGCACCAGTGCCGAGAGTGGGCAGGCGGCAAGCGTCGCGCCGTCAAATGCCATGTCGATCGCGGTCCCCACCGTCTACCCTCTCCTCTT
>URJD01000217.1 GCA_900548075.1 uncultured Collinsella sp. | reverse complement strand
CCCGCGACCCCAACCTTGGCAAGGTTGTGCTCTACCAACTGAGCCATGTCCGCTTACGAGGATTAATCTTACGTGATACCCGCATCCTATGCAAGAACTTTTTTTAAAAAGTTTTGCAACGCCCTCGCGAACCTCGCGAAGACATCAGCCACCACGGAAGGCGCAGGCAAACGCAAACTCGCCGCAAGAGGCCCCTACAACTCAGCGAGCATGATCCAGGCAGAACTGTCCTGCGCGAGCCTGCCGTCTGCAAGCGGTGATGAGGTGAGCAGGACCCTGCCCGCCGGCAGCTCCACGGGTGCTGCACCGAAGTTCGTCACACACGTCCAGCCGTTGTCGCGGCGATAGGCGATGACGCCGCCCTCAGCGCCCTCGGCACCATCCGCAAGGCCGGTGCGCCCGTCAAGATCGAGCCACGCGAGATCGTTGGCGCACCCGCGCAGCTTGCGCCGCAGCCAGAGGGCGTCACGATAGAGCGCAAGCATCGATGTCGGGTCCGCTTCTTCCCTATCGGCAGCGTAATCGGAAAACCATGCAGGCTGCGGCAGATGGGGCGCCGCATCGGCGTCCGCCGGTGAAAACCCAAACGATCCGCCCCGCGCGGGATCGTCCGCCGCCACCCACGGCAGGGGCACACGACAGCCGTCTCGCCCCTTCTCGCGCTTCGGTCCGTGCGTATTGGTCGCAGTGGGATCTTCGAGTGCAGCCCACGGAATGTCAGCCACCTCAAAAAGGCCGAGCTCCTCACCCTGATACACGTATGCCGCGCCCGGAAGCGCCAGCTCGAGCAAAAGGGCCGCCCGCGCGCGGCGCTCGCCAAGTTCACGGTCCTCGTCATAAGACGACCCGTCGCGTAAGAGCCAGTCGAGCGCAATCTGGTGGTAGCGCGTCGCCTTGATCTGCGGCAGGGCATAGCGCGTCGCCACGCGCGGCACGTCGTGGTTGGAGAGCACCCAGGTCGAGGCGGAATCGGATTCTATAGCTGCCTTCAAGCCCTCCTCGATTGCAGCGTGCATGTCATCATAGGTCCAAGTGGCCTTGGCAAACTCAAAGTTGAATGTCTGGCCAAGCTCGCTGGGACGCGCGTAGAGATACTGGCGCTCGGGCAGCACCCACGCCTCGGCAACGGCGCTGCGTGGCGGATCATAGCGGTCGAACACGCGGCGCCACTCGCGATAGATCTCGTGGACCTCGTTGCGGTCCCACAGCGGATGGGTGCCGTCCTCAACCATGTCATCGCCCTCGGCGAGATGCCACCGGTCGAGGTCATCGCGGTCGAGATCCTTGGCGAGACCGTGCGCCACATCAATGCGAAAGCCATCGACGCCTCGATCGCTCCAAAACGCCAGGACGTCGCAAAAGAACGCATGAACCTCGGGGCACGACCAGTCAAAGTCCGGCTGCTCGGGCGTAAACATGTGCAGATACCACTGACCGTCCGCGACGCGCGTCCAGGCGGGGCCGCCAAAGTTGGCATTCCAATTGGTGGGAGGCAGCTCGCCGTGCTCGCCGCGACCATCGCAGAAGATATAACGGGCGCGCTCGGGCGATCCGGGGCCGGCGGCAAGAGCGGCTTTGAACCAGGGGTGCTGGTTGGACGAATGGTTGGGCACGATGTCGACGATGACCTTGATGCCGTGCGCGTGAGCCGCAGCGATCATGTCATCAAAGTCGTCAAGCGAGCCGAGACGTGGGTCGACATCGCAGTAGTCCGCCACATCATAGCCGCCATCGACAAGAGGCGATGGGTAAAACGGGCTCAGCCAGATGGCCTCGATACCCAGCCGCTCAAGATAGTCCATCTGCTGGGTAATGCCCGCGATATCGCCCAGACCCGAACCAGTCGAATCCTTAAACGAGCGCGGGTAGATCTGATAGATCGCGGCATCGGACATCCATGAGCGCGAAGAGGACTTTTCTGTAGCCATGGGGCGTATCTCCCTTGCAACGAGGTTATGCGAGATGCCCACGATGATACGCCCAAAGCGGATATTCGCGGCAAACAACGCCACAGCCACGACCCAAAACGCTCGCTCCCTCTCGGGTTCGAGCCCAGGCGCTGGGTACGAAAAAGCCCGGCTACCGTAGTAGTCGGGCTATTGCGCTTGGAGCGGACAACGGGGCTCGAACCCGCGACCCCAACCTTGGCAAGGTTGTGCTC
>URJD01000216.1 GCA_900548075.1 uncultured Collinsella sp. | reverse complement strand
ATGCGCTCGCACGCCACCGAAAGGTCCATGTTCATGCTGCCGAACACCGCAACGATGCCGCGATCTGCCATGGAAACCTCCTCATCTGCGGGCCTTATGCCCACCGCCGGCCGTCGATCGTGCACTCTCGCACCCCCTATAACTTTAGTTCACTTTGATGTGGACGCGCGCTTGAGCTTGCGCCAGCAGCAAGCATTCACAGGAGCAGGCAGCTACAATGAAGGCGTGCTGATTATTCTCGTCATTGGATGATGTTTTATGGAACAACTCTCGCAATCGGGCTCGCGCGGTCGACGCCGCACGGGCAACGAGCCGGCGCCGCGCGAACGCGTGAAGGGCGAACGCCGTGCCAACGAACCGCGACGCACCGCGAGCCCCCATCGCGCTTCTGCCAACAACGCGGGCCGCGCCAACACTCCCGCCGCGGAGCAAACGTCTGCTCGCCCCAAGTCCCGCTACATCCCTGCACTCGACGGTCTGCGTACGCTCGCCGTCGTCGCGGTGGTGCTCTATCACCTTAACCTCACGTGGGCTCAGGGCGGCCTGCTTGGCGTCACGATCTTCTTTGTGCTTTCGGGCTATCTGATCACGCGCTTGCTGCTCAACGAAGTCGCTAAGACCGGACGCATCGACCTCAAGAGCTTCTGGATTCGCCGCATCCGTCGCCTGGTCCCCGCCGTGGTAACGGTAGTGTTTGTAACCTGCGCGCTGTGCACTATCTTTAACCACGTGATGCTCACCAAGATGCGCCCCGACATCCTGCCGTCGCTGCTGTTCTTCAACAACTGGTGGCAGATTGCCCAAAACGTCTCGTACTTCAATGCTCTGGGCGACCCCTCGCCGCTCACGCACTTTTGGTCGCTTGCCATCGAGGAACAGTTCTACCTGATTTGGCCGCCACTGTTGTTTGCCATGGTATCCATGCATGTGAGCAAGCCCAACACGCGCCGCGTGGTTCTGGGCCTCGCCGCGGTATCCGCCCTTGCCATGATGGTGCTTTACAACCCCGCCGCCGACCCCAGCCGCGTGTACTACGGCACCGACACCCGCGTGTTCTCGCTGCTGCTGGGCGCCTGGATGGCCTTTATCCCCGATCGCGACCTGGCGCCGGTGCGTCTCGCTCGTCGTTTGGGGCTCAATCGCCTAGCTGGCGCCGCCAAGCACGGCAAGAACGCCGAGGGCAAGCCCGACGAGAAGGCCGACGAAGCAGCCGAGACCGCCCCGGCACAGCCGAGCGCCCTCGTGCGTTTTTGGTCCTCGCCCGCATCCATCGATGTGTTGGGCGTCGTGGGTCTGGTTGGCCTTGCCGCCATGGTCGCGCTCACCAACGGCTACACCGCCTTCCAGTATCGCGGAGGCACGCTGCTGTGCTCGATCCTCACGCTCATGGTCATCGCGGCCTGCGTGCAGCCCCAGGGAATGGTCGCACGAGCCTTGGCCGCCGAGCCGCTCGTATGGATTGGCAAACGCTCCTACAGCATCTACCTGTGGCACTATCCGCTGCTGCTCCTCATGAACCCGGTCGCCAACATCAACGACACGCCCTGGTGGCAGTATATCTTGCAGGTACTTGTGGTGGTCGCCGTGGCAGAGTGCTGCTATCGCTTTATCGAGACGCCGTTTAGAAAGGGCGCCTTTGGGCGCACCGTATCCGAGTTCCGCGACGGCACCACCACGCCCGCCAACTGGGTGCGCGCGCACGTCCCTGCCTGCGCAACCTGCGCTGTCGTGTTGGTCGTTGCGCTGGGCGGCCTGATCTTTGTGCCCGAGACGTCTGCGCTGAGCGGCGAGGGCGCCGAAGTTCTGAACAAGGAAGCCAAGAACACCGCGCCCACCGACCAGCAGGCAGCCGACGACACCGACAAGGACAACGACGGCTTCCCCGATGGCTCCTACGATCTGCTTATGATCGGCGACTCCGTGTCGCTGCGTGCCGTGGACACCTTTGACGGCGTGTTCCCGCACAGCCATATCGATGCCGAAAAGGGCCGCCAGTTTGATGCGGGCCGCGCGACATTTGAGGGCTATATCCAGCAGAACCTTGCCGGCAAGATCGTGGTCTTTGCCCTGGGCACCAACGGCTTGGTAACCGACGACCAAATCGACGCCATCATGGCCGATGCAGGAGATAAGCGTATTGTGGTGTTTGTGAACACGCGCAGCCCGCAGCC
>URJD01000215.1 GCA_900548075.1 uncultured Collinsella sp. | reverse complement strand
CGGCCTTGGTCGCGCGCATCTCGGCGAGCACCATGTCGAGCATGCCGTCGATGCGCGCCACCTCGCCCAAAACCACACCCGAGCGCATGGCCTCGCGCGTGTTGCGGCCGATGACGTGCGTCGGCGCCGAGGGCTCAACCTGGGGTAGGCGCGCTGCTGCCGCCGAAAGCGAGCGGGCGCCGAGGGCCAGCCCCGGCGCGATAACGCCGCCGACAAAGGTGCCGCGCGCGTCGATGACCTCGATATTGGTCGTCGTGCCCAGGTCGATCACGATGCACGGCGAGCCGTAGACGGCGCGGGCCGCCACGGCATCGGCGATGCGGTCGGGGCCGATCTCGGCCGGGTCATCGTAGTGCACGGGCATGCCGGTCTTAAGTCCCGGCCCTACGGTGAGCACGCGCCCCGTGCAGGTACGGGAAAGCGCTACCTTCCACGGGCGCTCGAGCGCCGGGACCACGCAGCTCAGCACAGCAGCCGCGGGCACAAGCGCACCCGGCATGCCCGCATCGGCCGCCAGTGCGGCCATAACCTGCACGAGACGCATACGAGCCTCGTCTGCTGTGATGCGCGCCGGCGTGGTGATCTCGCACGTCGCAAGCGGACATTCCTGCGCCGCGGCCGAATCCTCTGCAAACAGGCCAAAGCGAATGAACGTGTTGCCCACGTCGACCGTCAATATATATGCGCACCCATTAAGCATCGTCGGCGCTCCTTTCGTCTGCCCAGCAGTATATCCCGTAGGTAAGGTGACTAATATTGGGATGATTTTTCTGGGACGGGGATTAAAAAAAACATTGTGTACCTAATGATTTTTTAATCCCCGTCCCAAAAAAATCATCCTTCGGTCGACCTTGGGGCAGCTAAAAAAGCCCCGTCCCAAATGAGCTGCCTTGCGGCTATACTGGTGCGCGGTCGTTTGCGAGCTCACGCGGCGGCCCTTGGTAACCCGACTTCCCGCGCCGTATCCGTAGCGGCGCTCCCGGGGGAAGCGGATATACGCAAAGGAGTTCTATATGAGCAATCCCTCGAACCGCGCCTCGATGCGCGGGCAACTCACGCTGCGCGGCGTCGTCATCGGCGTCCTTGGCTGCGTGATTATCACGGCAAGCTCGGCCTACACGGCGCTCAAGATGGGCGCCCTCCCCTGGCCAATCATCTTCGCTGCCGTCATCTCGCTGTTCTTCCTTAAACTCATGGGCAACGCCAGCCTCAACGAGGCCAACGTCACCCACACCATCATGTCCGCAGGCGCCATGGTCGCCGGCGGCCTGGCGTTTACCATCCCGGGCGCCTGGATGCTGGGCTATGCCGATCAGATCAGCTGGCTCGATATGTTTATCGTGGCACTCGCCGGCACCATCCTGGGCCTGTTCGCAACGGCACTCATCCATCGCCACTTTATCGTGGATGCCGCGCTTGAGTTCCCCACCGGCAACGCCGCAGCACAGACCCTGCGCGCGACCGAGGCCGGCGGCAAGACCGGCAAGCAGCTCTTTGGCTCCATGGCCATCGCGGGCATCTACAGCGTGCTGCGCGACGCTCTGGGCATTGTGCCCAGCATGCTGTGCACGCTCAATATTCCCGGCGTGACCTTTGCTATCTACAACTCGCCCATGCTGCTCTCCATCGGCTTTTTGGTGGGCTTTGCCCCCGTCGCCTTCTGGTTTGCCGGCGCCCTGCTGGGCAACTTTGGCATCATCGTCGGCGGCACCGCTGCCGGCCTGTTCGATGTTGTGACCGCACAGGGGATCGTCAAGTCCTTAGGCATGGGCCTTATGATGGGCTTTGGCGTCGCCGTCGTCCTTAAGGACATCCTGCCGCAGGTCGCCGGCATCGTCCGCGGTCTTGCCGCCGACAGCTCCACCGACACCGACGAGCAATCGCTCATCTCGGGCTCGCTTAAGCTCGACGCTGGCATCATCGGCCTGGGCACCGCCGCCATCGCCGTGATCGTTGCCATCGCGCTCGACCTCGGTCCCGTCCCAGCCGTCATCGTCACGCTGTTTACCTTTGTCACCACCATCATGAGCGCTCAGAGCTGCGGCCAGACGGGCATCGACCCCATGGAGATCTTTGGCCTTATCGTCATGCTCATCGTGGCAGCCTTCGCGCAGCTCGCGCAGGTCAAGCTGTTCTTCATCGCCGGCATCGTGGCCGTGGCGTGCGGCCTTGCGGGCGACGTCATGAACGACT
>URJD01000214.1 GCA_900548075.1 uncultured Collinsella sp. | reverse complement strand
GTCTTGGTGCCGCGGCCCTGCCCCACCTCTAGCACGCGGGAGCCCGGGCGGGGCCTGGCGAGAAGCGCCACCTCCTGGGCGGCGTAGTCGCACGGGAGCACGTCCACAGCGTCAACCAGGCCCGAGGGGGCGAGCCGCGCCATGCGGCCGAGCAGGATGCTTCCCGGCAGCACGCCGGAAGCCGGGTCGCAGCCGGCCTCCCTGAGCAGCGAGACGGCCTCGGCCTCGCTGTGCCTGCAGCGGTTTGCCGCCACGGTAGGCAGCGCGGGCGCGAGCGCGTCCTCGGCATAGGAGGCGGCGCCCTCGCGCCCGAGGGCACCCAGCGCGGCCTCGCAGAGCCAGATGGGAAGCCCGCCCACGTGGGCCATGTCGTACACCGAGAAGCGCCCGCGGGCCAGGGCCTCGCGGCTGACGGCCAGGCGGGCGACGTCCTCGCCGGCCACGCGGCGCAGGACGGCGCTCGTGCTCCAGCGCCCATGAATGCCAAGCGATACCGCAAAGAGTACGAGCGAGAACGGGATCAGGATGCCCAGCCCGACCGACCATAAGATAGTTAGCAGATACTTCTCCAGATAGAGTACGGCGAGCACAATACCCAAGTTACCCGAAAGCTGTGCGAGCTGCTCGGCCACTGGTGTTCCCGTGTCCCCCGGCAGCGCGGTGATACCCGCAGACAACGCCACACACGACGTCGTGAGCGCCAACACATTGCCCTTCTTTTGATCGATGACCTCGATAGTTGAGTCCCAGGTCTTGGTGTCGGCATAATGCGGACGGGCGACAAAGCCCGACAGCAGTGCCATCACCACAAGCGCAACAATAAAGCCAATTTGTAATTTTTTGTTCGCGCACACGACATCGCTCACGCTGGGCTGCAGCTCAACCACTGTCGTTTGCTCGGTAATCTGAGCCGGGCGCCCATGAGCCATCTCGTGCGCGTCTCTCTTTTGAATCGATCCATTGTCCGGCATTTGGATACCTCCTCATTCCGGCCTGTATTGCGGATGGAAGTATACCCACGAAGCAAAATGTCCAACAGCACCCAATAAGTTGCGGTGAAATAGAGACTGTTTTATGCCTGCTAGCCCCCTTTCAGTCCCTATTTCACCGCAACTTAGGCTGAGGGACAGAAAAGCCCTGTCGCGGGGTTGCGACAGGGCTTTTGGAAGGGGACTTGGTTATGAGAGTTCGTTAGGCGAGCTTGGCCTCGAGCTCGGCAATGCGCTTGTAGGCATCGATGGTAAAGCGGGTCTGCTTCTCCAGGATCATAGTGGTCATGAGAGTGTCCTGAGCGTGAGCCATGATGAAGGTCATCTCCATCTCGCCACCGCCGGCCTCCTGCGAAAGCAGCTTGGTCTGCGTGTCGTGGGCACCGATGAGCGCATCGCTGGCATCCTTGTGCAGCTGCTCGGCCTTCTCAAAGTCACCCTCGCGAGCAGCATCGAGCGCTGCAAGCAGATCGGTCTGGGCGTCACCTGCGTATGCGACAATCTCGAATCCAACCATCGAGATTTCTTCTTTGGTTGCCATGTTGCGTTCCTTTCACATATGAACCAATGGAGAGCATCGCGTCCGGGCATACGCGCTGCGTTGTGTATGTCAGAAACAATAACATTCAAACAAAAAAGAACAGCGTAAAACGTAATTTCGAGCTATGAACGGTCACTTTTCGCCCGTGAACGGTTTTTAAACCAATCTGAACAATATCGAACACAATTAGCGGAAACCCAAACAGACCCGCGCCCTAGCGCCAATCGCGCACCGTATCGCCCTCGACGAGCACGCCCGGAAACAGCATATGCTCCACACCGGGTTCAACGCCCTCGGCGCCGGCAATCTTGTCGACCGCCCACATGCCGACGCGCTTGTTGTCAAAGCGCACCGTGGTCAGGCGACGGTCGGGCACGATATCGCCCAGGCTGTCGTCAACACCCGCCACGCTCACGTCATCGGGCACGTGCTTTCCGCGCGACTCGAGTCCGCGAATGCAGCCGTAGGCCATGGCGTCGTTGGAGGCATAGATGGCAGTACAGGTCGGATCATCCGCCAGGGCCTGACCTGCGGCATATCCGCTCTGCGCCGTCCAATCGCCACGGATAAGTCGCGGTGGCTCAATGCCATGCGCACGCAATGTCTCGCGCCAGCCTTCCTCGCGCTGCATGCCCGAAAGCGAGCGCTCGGGACACGAGATAAAGTGCACGG
>URJD01000213.1 GCA_900548075.1 uncultured Collinsella sp. | reverse complement strand
AGCCTTGCATTCGCCTGGTTGGCTCCAATGTTGAGCTGCGGGGTCGCGATATCTATCGCCATCTCAAAGACGCCCGCTTTGCCGCGCTCATGGCATGCACCCTCGGCATGGACGCCGAGCGTCGTCTGCGCACCACGGGAGCCCAGCAGCCCCTGGAGGGAGCCGTGCTCGACGCCGCATGCTCTGCCTATGTAGAAGCCGCCGTTGAGCAAATGGACCAGCAGGCCAAGGCTGCGGCCGCCGCACACGGACTCGCTGGCAACTGGCGCTTTAGCCCCGGCTACGGCGACTGTCCGCTTACGGCCCAGCGCTCAATCGTGGCTGCACTCAACGCCACGCGGCTCATCGGGCTTACCGTCACACCCACCAACCTGCTCATGCCCACCAAGAGCGTGACCGCGGTGATCGGTCTGTTCGACGGCGAGGTCCACGACGCCCAGAGCCGCCCCACCTGCACCATCTGCCGCATGCGCGAGCACTGTCGCTTCCGCGCCGCCCACACCACCTGCTATTCCAGCCATTAGGAGCCATCGATGTTTACTCCGCTTATCACTCATGATCTGGACGGTACCGCGCTGGCGGCACCCGTTGATGCCGCACGCCGTAATGGCGCCACGTACAAGACGCGCACGATCGACGATCTGCGCATTAAGGACGATCGCCTGTGTGCGGCCATCGAGGGCACGGGGCACCTGCTGTTCGACGGCGGCATGGGCACCATGTTGCAGGCCGCTGGCATGAAGGCGGGCGCCCTGCCCGAGC
This sequence comes from uncultured Collinsella sp., assembly GCA_900548075.1. Classification (GTDB taxonomy): domain Bacteria; phylum Actinomycetota; class Coriobacteriia; order Coriobacteriales; family Coriobacteriaceae; genus Collinsella. The sequence continues at coordinate 1,450 of URJD01000213.1, read as the reverse complement.
TGCTCAACTTTGAGGAGCCCCAGGTTATCACCGATATCCAACGTCAATATGTCGAGGCCGGCTGCGACGTGATCACCGCCAACACCTTTGGTGCCAACGCGCACAAGCTCGATGGCGCCGCCACCGTGGCAGATGTCTTTGCCGCCGCCGTCGCCTGCGCCCGCGCGGCCGGTGCCCACTATGTCGCCGGCGATATCGGCCCCATCGGCGCCCTGCTGCGCCCCCTGGGCACCCTCAGCTTCGACGAGGCCTACGACCTCTTTGCCGAGGAGGTGCGCGCTGGCGTCGCCGCGGGTGTGGACCTCTTTATTATCGAGACCATGACCGACCTGGCCGAGATCAAGGCGGCCGTCCTCGCCTGCCGCGAGAACTCCGACCTGCCCGTCTTTGCCACCATGACCTTTGAGGAAGACGGTCGCACCTTCCTGGGCACGAGTCCCGAGGTTGCCGCCATCACGCTCGATGCCATCGGCGCCGACGTTTTGGGCATCAACTGCAGCCAGGGACCGGCCGAGCTCCGAGGGCTCGCCGCTCGCATGCTCACCGTTACGGACAAGCCCGTTATGGTGCAGGCCAACGCAGGACTGCCCCGCGTGGACGACGACGGCAACACCGTCTTTGATATCCAGGCGCCCGAGTACGCCGTGGCCGTCGCCGGTATGATTGCCGACGGCGTAAGCGTCGTGGGCGGCTGCTGCGGCACCACGCCGGCGCACATGGCAGCGCTGCGCACGCTTATCGATAACCACACGCCCAGCCCGCGTCACCGCAAGCCCAGCATGTCGGTCACGAGCGCCCAAACGGTCGTGGATTTTCCCTGCGACGGCCACAAGATCGCCGTCATCGGCGAGCGCATCAACCCCACCGGCAAAAAGCGCCTGCAGCAGGCCCTGCGCGACGGCGATCTGGACTACGTGGTGAGCCAGGGCATCAGCCAGCAGGAGCAGGGTGCCGATATCCTGGACGTCAACGTGGGTCTGCCCGAAATCGACGAGGTCAAGATTATCCAACAGGCCACCGAGCAGCTCCAAGGCTCCACGCTGCTGCCGCTGCAGATCGACTCCACCGATCCCGCCGCTGTCGAGGCCGCCGTACGCCGCTATGCCGGCAAGCCCATCATCAACTCCGTCAACGGCAAGCAGCAGATCATGGATGAGATCTTCCCGCTGGTCGCCCACTATGGAACCAACGTCGTCGGCCTTACGCTCGACGAAGGCGGCATCCCCGATACCGCCGAGGCCCGCTTTGCCATCGCCGAACGCATCGTGGCCGAGGCCGCCCGCTACGGCATCGGCCCGGACCGCATCCTCATCGACTGCCTGGTCATGACCGCCTCGACCAATCAACGCCAGGCCGAGCAGATCCTACGTGCCATGTCCCTGTGCAAGGAGCGTCTGGGCGTCAAATGCGCGCTCGGCGTGTCGAACATCAGCTTTGGCCTGCCTGCCCG
>URJD01000212.1 GCA_900548075.1 uncultured Collinsella sp. | reverse complement strand
TGGGCGTCAAATGCGCGCTCGGCGTGTCGAACATCAGCTTTGGCCTGCCTGCCCGCCCGCTGCTGGGCTCGGTCTTTTTGGCCGCCGCTTTTGGCGCGGGCCTGGACGCCCCCATCATGAACCCGGGCTCCAAGCGCTTTATGGATACCGTCTACAGCTATCGCGTCCTGAGCGTTGAGGACGAGGGCTCGACCGGATACATCGAGCGCTATGCCGGTTGGACCGATCCGTATAAGATCGCCGCCAACCCGGCAGCAGCTCAGGCCGCATCGAGTGATGCCGCGCCCGCTGCTGGCACCGCCGGCACCGACGGCAACGACGACCCGATTCGTCGCATGGTCGTCTCGGGCCGCAAAGGCGAAATCGCTGCCGAGACCGAGCGTCTGCTGGCAGACCACGACGCCATGGACCTCATCAACAATCACTTTATCCCCGCCCTCGACGAAGTTGGCGTCCTCTTTGACCAGGGCAAGTTCTTCTTGCCGCAGCTTATGGCCTCAGCCGAGGCCGCACGCGTGGGCTTCGACACCATCAAGCGCCTGATGCCCGCCGGCGAGATCGCTGACAAGGGCAAGATCTGCGTGGCCACCGTCAAGGGCGACATCCACGACATCGGTAAGAACATCGTCAAGATGCTGCTCGATAACTACGGCTACACCGTCTTTGACCTGGGCCGCGACGTCGATCCGCAGGAGGTACTCAAGACCGTCAAGGAGCGCGATATCAAACTCGTCGGCCTCTCGGCGCTTATGACCACCACCGTCGTCGCCATGGAGGAGACCATCAAGCTGCTCCATGCCGAGGTGCCGGGCGTCAAGATCATCGTAGGCGGCGCCGTGCTCACCCCCGAATACGCCAAGCAGATCGGCGCGGACTACTACGCCAAGGACGCCGCCGAAAGCGCGCGCATCGCCGAAGAGGTCTTTGGGCAGTAACACAACGGAAACAACCGAGCACCAAAACGTGCCGCATGCGCCACTTGGCACGTGCGGCACGTTAGAATAGAGGGGACTATGCTCGTTTTGGCAGATAGGAGCGCAAGGATGGCGATCACGCCCGCAGAAATCGCGGAAACCCGCGGCATGGTTGAGGAGCAGAACCTCGACATCAGGACCATCACCATGGGTGTTTCGCTCATGGGTTGCGGTGACGAGAACCTCGACCGCATGTGCACGAAGATCTACGACCACGTGACGCACACGGCTGAGCACTTGGTCGAGACCGCCGAGAACCTCGAGCGCGAGTACGGTATCCCCATCGTCAACAAGCGCGTTTCCGTCACCCCGGTGGCGCAGATCGCCGCTTGCTGCAAGGATGAGGACCTCACCCCCATCGCGCATGCCCTCGACCGCGCGGCCGAGACCCTCGGCATCGACTACCTGGGCGGCTTCTCCGCACTCGTCCAGAAGGGCATCGGCGACGCCGACCGCCGCGTCATCCGGTCCATCCCGCAGGCGCTTGCCACCACCAGCCGTGTCTGCTCCAGCGTCAACGTCGCCAGCCTGCGCGCTGGCATCAATATGGACGCCGTGCTCATGGCCGCGCAGACCATCATCGACGCCGCCAAGCTCACGGCCGACCAGGACTCCGTCGGCGCCTCTAAGTTTGTCTGCTTTGCCAACATGGTCGAGGACTCCCCGTTTATGGCGGGTGCCGTCCACGGCGGTGGCGAGGCCGACGCCGTCATCAACGTTGGTGTCTCGGGCCCTGGCGTTATGGCCGCAGCCCTGGAGACGCTCCCCGACTCCGCCTCGATGATGGAAGTCGCCGAGAAGATCAAGCAGACCGCCTTTAAGATCACCCGCGCCGGCGAGCTCATGAGCCGCGAGGCCGCCCGTCGCCTGGGTGTCGAGAAGGGCATCGTCGACCTGTCGCTGGCTCCCACGCCTGCCATCGGCGACTCTGTTGCCCGCATTCTCGAGATCATCGGTGTTGGCACCTGCGGTGGCCCCGGTACGACCTGCGCGCTCGCCATGCTCAACGACGCCGTCAAGAAGGGCGGCGTCATGGCCAGCTCCAGCGTGGGCGGCCTCTCGGGCGCCTTTATCCCCGTGTCCGAGGACGCCGGCATGATCGCCGCCGTCGAGGCCGGCGCGCTTTCGCTCGAGAAGCTCGAGGCCATGACCTGCGTGTGCTCCGTTGGCTTGGACATGATCGCCATCCCCGGCGACACCCCGGTCGAGACCATCGCCGGCATCATCGCCGACGAGATGGCCAT
>URJD01000211.1 GCA_900548075.1 uncultured Collinsella sp. | reverse complement strand
CCCCGCGTCCGCGTCGTCGCCATTCCTCGGGCACGCAGCAAAAGCCCTCGGTGCCCTCCGTGGCCGATCAGGTCTCGGATGGCGAGGTCAAGGTCACGCGCCGTCGCCCCGGAGATGGCGGAGGCGCGGCCGCCAAGGCCGCGCGCGGCGCTGCTCGCGACGAACACGAGTCGCGTGAAGATCGTGGTGGCGAGGGTTCGGCCGACCAGGGCCAGAAGCGCCGTCGCCGTCGTCGTTCCCGCAAGCCGCGTCAAGATGGTGGCGAGGGCTCGACCCAAAACTCGTCCGCACCGCAACCGCCCACCGGCGAATAGCGCCCGCAAACGGATTTAACCTGCCTGACCCCAAACGCGTCGGGGTACCATGACGCTGAATCAACAACCCTCCCTGCGACCGAGCGTAGGGAGGGTTGTGTCGTGAAGAGACATTTGGATGTGTTGGGATGCCTGCAAGGTGCTGGCATCCTACCGTTTGCGGACGAATTGTTACCGTTTGCCGAGCAGGCGGCGCACGAGGCGCTTGAGGCGTTGTCGCCCACGCGATGTGCTGGCTGCGAGCGCGCCGGCGCGCTTATTTGCCAAGACTGCCTGGCTGCGCTCGCGCTCATTGACCCACGTTATAGCTGCACCCGATGCGGAGCCCCGTTTGGAGACTTGCTGTGCACCGAGTGCTCGGTCGAGGGTGCGTCTTCGGCGATGGCCGAAGCGCTCGACCGGTGCCTGGCATGTGCCGTTTACACGCATCCGCTGCCGCGGATCATTAAAGCGCACAAAGACGCGGGCGAGCGACGTCTGGCGCCGTATCTGGCAGAGCTGCTATACGACACCGCCTTACATGCCCAGGTCGCGGCACCCGAACGCTACGGCGGTGTGTTGTCCGGCGCCGATGCCGTGGTGTTTGTGCCCGCGACGGCGGCGGCGTTTCGGCGACGCGGTTTCGATCATATGGAAGCCATCGCGCGCCCATTTTGCGAGCTGTCTGGTGTTCCGCTGCTCGACGCCCTCGTTAAGTACGGCCATGGCGACCAGCGTGAACTCGGTCGTGAAGAACGCCGTGAACGCGCCCGAGGCATGTACGAGACCGTTGAGGACGTGCGGGGCCGCCGCCTGCTGCTTATCGACGACGTTATCACCACGGGCGCGACGATGGCAGCGGCTTCGGCGGAACTCAAGCGCGCCGGTGCCGCGGCCGTTGATGGCCTCGCTATCGCACGCGTTTGGTAGGGGTGATTCGTGTGGCGGTAAAGATTGAGCGGTGCAACGAGCCGACAGGCGAACAGCTAGCGGCTTCCATAATCCTAACAGGCGCCTCGGCGCTACGCATGATGCGCGCCGAGCGCCGGCAGATGGGCTACATCGGCTGGAAGGACCTTGAGCCCGAGGAGGAGCGCCGTGTGCTGTGTACGTCATCGCCTTCGACCGAGGATATCTATCTTCCCGACCTGGTGCGAATTGGAGTCAAAAGCGGCGAGGTGCAAGAAGATCTGTGCTTGCTGGTGGGATCTGCGGCGCAGCGCCGACGCATGCCTGGTGTGGGCTGGTCCGTGTGTTCCGGGTTGCCTGCCGGCTCGATTCTAGAGGTGGAACCGGGGGTGTACAGCCTATCTCCCGAGGCCCTTTGTGCTGCCGTCGCCCGCGAGGTCGGCTGTATCCAGGCGTTTGCTCTGGCCCAGGAACTGTGTTCCAAGATTTCACTGAGCGATCGCGGGAAGTATCTGCCTCCCTACACCTCACCTGTTGCGAATAGACTTGCAAAGGACAAGGACCAACCGGCAGACGTGGGCTACTTTGAAGTCGAGCCGGTGCTGACGCCCGATCGCCTGACAGATTACCTCGCGGCATGCAAGGGGAGTGCGGCCAAACAACTGCGGCGGCTGTGTCCCTATCTGTCGGAAAACCTGCGCTCACCCATGGAGTGCATCATGCTTGCCATGTTTTCGCTTCCGTTTTCCTATGGTGGATTTGCCTGCGGTCCCTTTAAGACCGACTATAAGATCGAGTTCGATGACCGCGCGCAGGCAATCTCGGGGATGCCCCATGCAGTTTGCGATGCGTATCAGGAAGCAGCCCGGTTTGATCTGGAATACAACGGTGAGCTGGGCCATTCTTCCCGGAGGGGACGTATCCATGATGAAAAACGCAACACGGGCTTGATTACTATGGGAATCGAGGTCGCGACGGTCAACAACGAAATGCTCTGCGACATGGAAGCGATGGAAGCGCTCGCATGGCGCAT
>URJD01000210.1 GCA_900548075.1 uncultured Collinsella sp. | reverse complement strand
TCCGTTCAGGAAACTCGTACACGCTTGGCGCTTATGCTTTTCGGCCTGCCCATACCGCAAACACAATATGGCATTACCGATTCAGAGAACGGATACACCTACACCGTTGACATGGCTTATCCACAATACAAAGTCGCTATTGAATATGATGGCGATCATCATCGTACGAGTAAGACTCAATGGCGCCGTGACCAAGAGAAAAGGGGCATGCTGGTCGGGCGGAGATGGCTGGTCTTCATCGCCACGGCGGCAAGTATCGCTAACGAGGATACTCGTGCTGAATTCGCTTTCAACGTGGCGAGGGCGCTTGCTTCGCGCGGTGCCGTATTCGAGTTTCATGTAGTTGCCATGTCTCTTGAAGAGTTGGCGCAGAGCCTGCTGTGACCATGATGTTCGAAACGGACTGATGTAAAGGCAATATTTGTACGACCTGTTGTTGTGGTGTGTGCTTGATATTGCATGCCGTTCGATTGCGATGCCTCGTAGTGATGGATTTCGTGAATGACTAGTGTTCGATTGTGGAGGGAAATGTGGGCAGATTCTAGTGGTGGTTGCAACACCTGAGGTTTGAGCGGCCTTCCATGGTCACGTTGTCGGTTGTTGAGGTTATCACGCGGCGTCGAGCAGTTCGATGATCTTCTCGCTTGGTTTCATGAACCCGAGGGTTTTGCGTGGCCGGTCGTTGAGTTCCTCGGCGACCGCGTCGAGGTAGTCCTCCGGGTAGACGGATAGGTCGGTGCCTTTGGGGAAGTACTGGCGCAGGAGCCCGTTGGTGTTCTCGTTGGTGCCGCGCTGCCACGGGGAGTGCGGGTCGCAGAAGTAGACGGCCATGTCCAGCGAGGCGCCGATCCGTTTGTGCAGGGCGAGTTCCGCTCCCTGGTCCCAGGTCAGGCTGTTGCGCAGGAGTTTGGGCAGGTGCTGCATCTTGTCGATGATGGCCTGCTGGACGTGTTCGGCGTCGTGCCCGTCGGGCAGGTGCAGCAGGATCGTGAACCTGGTGGTGCGCTCGACGAGCGTGCCGATGGCGCTTTTGTTGCGGCTGCCGGTGATGAGATCGCCCTCCCAGTGGCCCGGGACCGCCCGGTCCTCGATCTCCGGGGGTCGCTCCGAGATCATGGCCATGGGTTCGCGGAAACGGGGTTTGCGGCCTTGGCCGCCTTGGGGTCTGCGGGCGGTTCGCCCCTGCCTCATGGCGCGTTTCAGCTCCTGCTTGAGTTCGCCCCTGGCCTGCAGGTAGATGGCCTGGTAGATCGTCTCGACGCTCGCGTGCATATCCCCATTATCCGGGAAGTCCAGCCTCAGCCGGTTGGCTATCTGCTCCGGGCTCCAATGCCTGCGCAACCCGGCGGCGATCTCGTCCCACAGTCGCGTGCCCTCGGCCGCCTTGCGCGGTTTGGGGCGTTTGAGCCGGTCCGCGGCCTTCTGCTGGGCGCGGTAAGGCTCGTAACCGCCGGACTCGGGATTCCTGTTGCGCTCGACCTCGCGGCTGACCGTGCCGGGGTCGCGGCCCAGCAGGCGGGCGATGGCGCGGATCGAATCGCCCAGACGCAGACGGTCCGCGATCTGGATGCGCTCCTCCTGGCTCAGGTAGCGCGGATGGAGGGTCTTGGGTTTGTCCATGGTGGAACGATACCAGTCCACCAGGGGTTTCTCGTTCCTTCCCGTGGCGCGCGTCCTGCCGTTGCGCCACGCCTTGCCGGTGCGTTTCGAGACGCCGACCGCGTGCGCGGCCTGGGTGAAGTTCATGCCTTCCTCGTCCAGCAGGCGCACGTACTCGGCGCGTCTCGCCTCGCACATCAGCTTCCTCGTCGGATATTCGACGCCGTTGAACGTCCAACGGTGTTCCCCGCCACGGTCTTCGTTTCGGTGGCTTCTGGTCACCTGACCCTCCTTGCGGTAGGTCAGGTGTTGCAACGATCACTAGAACCCGCCCTTCCCGAAATACTGCTGGAACCTTGGCCCCTCCAGCGCCAGCTCCTCCTCGAAATCATCCGCCCACTTACAGAACGGACGGTTGGCGAGACCATCGTTATTGAATCGCGCCTGATCGGTGATTTCGGTGATGCAGAATTTCGGAATCGTCAGATTGGTAACCGGCCCGGATCGTTCGGCCTCGGCTACGATGAGCGGCGCATTCGGCCCGCCGAACACATCCACGCTCCAGCCGTCTTCCTCAATCCACACGGAATACCGGTTCTTGATGATTACCGAGCCGCCGCGCTTGATGAGTTCGGCCG
>URJD01000209.1 GCA_900548075.1 uncultured Collinsella sp. | reverse complement strand
CGAGAACCTCGCTAGCCGGGGACAACTCGATGCCCTGGGAAACGATGAGCTTAAGCTCATCTTCCGTGTGGGCGATGCCGCCGCCTGCACCGCCCAAGGTGAAGGACGGTCGCAAGACAACCGGGTAGCCGAGCTCGGCAACGATGCCGAGAGCATCTTCAACGGAGTATGCGTAACCGCTGCGAGCGGTTTCAATACCAAGCTCTTCCATGCAGTCGTTAAAGAGCTTACGGTCTTCGCCGCGCTGAATCGCAGCAAGGTCGCATCCGATCATCTCGACATCGTACTTGTCAAGAACACCAGCTTCAGCAAGCTCGACGGCGGTATTCAAGCCGGTTTGGCCGCCAAGGGTCGGAAGCAGCGCATCAGGACGCTCCTTCTCGATGATCTTCTCGACGAACTCACGCGTGATGGGTTCGACGTAGGTGCGGTCAGCCAAACCGGGGTCGGTCATGATGGTTGCGGGGTTTGAGTTAACCAGGATGACGCGATAGCCCTCTTCGCGAAGGACCTTGCATGCCTGCGCGCCGGAATAGTCGAACTCGCAAGCCTGACCGATGACGATAGGACCCGAGCCAATGACGAGAATGGATTCGATGTCGGTGCGCTTAGGCATTCTGAACCTCCTTGGTGCCGGCAGAATGCTCTTCTGCTTCATCATTCGTTGCGGTTTGACCAAACGTCCAACCGTCAAGGCGATCCTTGGCGATGTCGATGTCCAGGTATGCTTGATCGCCGTCCATCAAACGTGTGAAGGCGGTGAACAGGTAATGAGCATCGGTTGGACCCGGGTTTGCTTCAGGATGGTACTGAACTGAGAACGCAGGGATATCGAGCAGTGCGATGCCCTCAGCAGTGCCGTCGTTGAGGTTCACATGTGTCAGGCGAATGCGACCAAAGCGCTCGTTCATCACGACCGGCGCGATGCCGCGACGCACCCAGGCGCGCAGGTCGCCATCGGCCGCATGCTCGGTCTCGCCGCCGGAAAGCTCCGGAATCAGTTTGCCCAGACTGGGGAACAGCAGGCCAAAGCCGTGGTTTTGCGCGGTGATCTCCACGCGACGGCTCACCAGATTCATAACCGGCTGGTTGCCACCACGGTGACCGAACTTAAGCTTTTCCATTTGGGCGCCGCACGCCAAGCTGATCATCTGGTGACCAAGGCAGATGCCAAAGACCGGCACCTCGCCGATCAGCTGCTGCACCTGCTCGTAGGTCTCCACCACGGCGTCGGGGTCGCCGGGGCCGTTGGACAAAAAGACGCCGTCGGGATTCATGTCGAGCACCTGCTGGGCGGGCGTATCCCACGGCACGACGGTAAGGTCGCAGCCGGCGCGGACCAGCCCCTCCAGAATGCCACGCTTCACACCGCAGTCGTAGGCGACCACTTTGTGACGGGCAGGAGCGGCAACCGCAAGTGCAAAGTCATGCGTGGCAGACAGGTCGGCGGCCACAAACTCGTGAGGCGCGGGGCAACTTACGGTCTTCACCAGGTTCTCGCCTACCAGCGTGGGCGCTGCGGCCAGACGCTCGGCAAGCTCGTCGACGTCGAAGATCTCGGTCGAGATAATGCCCATCTTGGAACCATTGTCGCGCAGATGGCGCACCAGAGCGCGGGTGTCGACACCCTCGATAGCGACGATGCCGTGAGCGCGCAGGTACTCCGGCACGCTGACGGCCGAGCGCCAGTTAGAAGGCGTGGCGCACATGTCGCGAACGATCATGCCGCGCATAGCCGGAGCGCTCGTAGGGCGCACGGCGTCGCCGGGGAAGGCCGACTGGACGTCGGTCTCGTCGATACCGTAGTTGCCGATCTGCGGATAGGTCATGGTTACGATTTGGCCGGCATAACTCGGGTCGGTCATGACCTCAAAGTAGCCCTCGAGCGAGGTGTTGAAGCAGACTTCGCCGGTCGCGGTGCCCTCGGCGCCGCATGCACGTCCATAAAAAATGGTCCCATCCTCAAGATACAGGATGCAGGGACCGCTGGTGCCCTTGCTGGTTTTGGCCAGCATACGCTGGCAAAGTTCGCTGGGCGCGAAGGTGCGGGCGGCAGTGCCCGCGGTATGGTTGTTCGCCATAATTCTCCTTCCCGGTCTCACAGGACCGGCTTAAAGGTGTGTAGTTAGGCCTCGCGGTATTGTAACCGCAAGCATGCCTCATGGCGTTAATTTCATCAAATTGTTTACGAAATGATAATTATGACTTTCTATGCATAATGATTATTTAAGGCTCTGTTAGACCAGGATTGACATGCCGACCTGCCGGCTAACTCGCCGTCTC
>URJD01000208.1 GCA_900548075.1 uncultured Collinsella sp. | reverse complement strand
GCAGGGTCTTTTCCAGCTCCTCGCCGTCGTTCATGCCGGGGCACAACACGATCTGCGCATGAATCTCTATGCCGGCGGCCATGATGGCCTCGAGCACATCCATGCCGCGCTGGGCGTTGCGGCCCATCATGCGGCGGCGGACGTCGGGGCTTACGGCGTGGACCGACACGTTCATGGGGCTCATGTTGCGTTGGATGACGTTTTGCACGTCCTCGTCGGTGAGGTTCGTGAGCGTGACAAAGTTGCCCTGCAAAAAGCTTAGGCGATAGTCGTCATCGCGAATATAGAGCGTGGAGCGGCCGCCCTTGGGGAGCATCGTCATAAAGCAGAACACGCAGGCGTTCACACAGGTGCGCATGCCATCGAAGATAGGGCCATCGAACTCAAGGCCCCAGTCCTCTCCTGGGAAGCGGTCGAGCTCGACGGAGGTGACGGTGTTGTCGCGCGGATCGAAAACCTCCAGGTCGACGGTATCATCGTCGGCCTCCCAGAGCCACACAATCATGTCGGTGAGCTGCTCGCCATTGACCGTGAGCACGCGCATGCCCGGCTCGATGCCCACATCCCATGCGGGCGATTCGGGACGCACGTTCTTAACGAGCGCGCCCTCACCCGGCTCGGGGTCGCGGCTGCGCCCGTAATCGGCCACCTCGGCGGCGTATGCGGGTACGGTCTGGTCCATGGTTAGCGGCAAAGCTCCTTGATGCGCGTGACGGCGCGTTCGATGTGTTCTTGTGGGGTGGAGGCTCCGGCAGTGATGCCGATGTGGTGAGCGTCGGTAAACCACGCGGCCTGGAGCTCGGAAGCTTCCTCGATGTGATACGTGCGCTCGCAGGCGTCTGCGCAAATCTGCGCCAGGCGGCGGGTGTTGCCCGAGTTCTTGCCGCCCACCACGACCATGCAGTCGCAGCGGTTGGCAAGTGTGGCTGCTGCCTGTTGACGCTCACTCGTGGCGGCGCAGATGGTGTTTATCACACGCAGCTCCTGCACGCGCGTGGTGATAGCGGCCACGACTTCGGCGAGATTCTGCGCGGTCTGAGTGGTCTGCACAACGAGGCCCACCTTGCCCTTGAGCGACAGGGCATCGACGTCGGCGGCACAGCTCACGACCTGCGCATCATTGCCGGCGTGGCCCAGAATGCCCTCGACCTCGGGGTGACCCGGCTCGCCTACGACCACCACGCGGTAGCCCTCGCGCACCAGGCGCTCGGCGGCCACGTGGACCTTCTTCACGTAGGGGCACGTGGCGTCGACCACGTTGAGGCCGCGCTCGCGAGCGGAATCGATGACCTGCGGCACCACGCCGTGGGCGCGGATGATCACGGTGCCGGATGTGGCATTATCCAAGTTCTCGGCCAGGCCAACGCCTGCCTCATCAAGCTCGCGCACCACGATGGGGTTATGGATGAGCGGACCCAAGGTATGGACCTGAGTGCACTCCCCTGCCTGCGGCGCGGCGGCCAGCGCCATATCGAGCGCACGCTGTACGCCGTAGCAAGTGCCGGCGTGGGCGGCGATCTCGATGGTGGGCGCGTTTGCCTGGTCAGACGCAGCCGCGGCGGTGTTCGTCACGTTCTCGCTCATGGCTAGAACCTGCCCGGATGCTCGGCGCACAGGTCGTCTCGCATGGCGTAGACGCGGCTCATGGCCTCGGACTCAAACCATTCCAAGCGCTCCGTGCGCTTAAGCCCAGCCGGTGCGTCGGAAAGCGAGACGGCCTTGCCGGCGCGAATCCAGCACTTCTTGGGACGCATGATCTTTTTGCCCGCGGGCGTGATGTCGGACCAGCCGCAGATGGCGAGCGGGTTCACAGGTGCCTTGCCCATCTGGGCGATGAGCGCAAAACCGCCGTGGACCTCGGGTTTGATCTCGCGCGAGCGGATGCGCGTGCCCTCGGGGAAGATCAGAACGTCCTCGCCGCGCTGCAGCGCATGCTGGGCGGCGCGCAGGCACTTCATATCGGCAGTACCACGCTCCACGGGGATGCCGCCAACGCGGCTAAAGGCCCAGCGCACAATCTTGCTCTTGGCGAACTCGGACTTAAAGATGGGACGAATGCGGCGCCCCCCAAAGAACAGCGCCGTCTCCACGGCCAAGAGCTCGGCCATCGAGGTGTGGTTGCAGATGACCACGCTGCCGCGGCCGTCCTGGCGCTCAAACAGCAGATCGGCATCCTCGACCTTCCAACGCCACATGAGCTTGGAGAAGGCCCAAAGGATTGCCATGACCACGAAAACGGTGCCGCGGATGAGCGCCGGGAACTCGGCGTAGGGGGCGTTGTAATAATCCT
>URJD01000207.1 GCA_900548075.1 uncultured Collinsella sp. | reverse complement strand
CATAGACCAAGATGAGTGCTCGAAAACTAACAAAAAAGATGAGGCTAAAGGCAAGGCCGATACCGAGCGCCAAAAGATAGGCACCGGCATGCGTGCGCATGAGCGGAATAAAGTTGAAGGCTGCCATCTCCATGAGGCCGCCCGAGAAGATGCCGACGATGCCAAAGAGATTCATGGCTGTGGCAAGGCAAGACGATAAGACGGCGTAGAGCAAAAAGAGCCCGGGGTGGGTGAACATAAAGAGAAACTCGAGTGGCTCGGTAACGCCGCAAACCACCGAGGCGATGATGGCGGGAGCAAGGATGACCCTGAGGCCGGCGCGGCGCTCGGGTTTTGCGGTGGAGTAGAACGCAGCTGCGATGGCGGGAAGGCCAAAGACTTTGACCCAGCCGGTGGCGGTAAAACCGGCCCACGGCGCAAGCTCATTAAGGGGGCGCGTGCTATGGGAGAGGATGGGGAGCAAACTGCTCCACGTGGCGTAGATGCCGTCGTTAATGACCAGGTTGTCGTAGTAGATCGGCATGTAGAGCAGGTGGTGCAGCCCCATGGGCTCGAGCGCTCGCTCCAAAAGCACAAAGATGCCCACGCCAAAGGGGCCGACGCTCGTAAGTGCATGGCGCAGCGTTTCGGTCACAGCGTATACGAAGGGCACGATGGCGGCCGAGATAGCGGCAAGGGCAAACACGGCAAAAAAGCTGATGAGGTAGACCAGCGAGGAGCCCGAGAAGGTGCCGAGCCAATCGGGAATCTTGGCATCGTAGAAGCGGTCATGGATGGTGACGACGGTTGCCGATACCGCCAGCGGGCCGATAATGCCGGTGTCGAGCGTCTTGATGCCGTCGATGACGGTGATACCACTGGCGGTGGTCAAAGATGACGGGTACTCAAGTCCAAGGTTGTCTCCGCTCAGCTTAATGATCTCGCTCAAAAAGAAGCAGTAGGCAAAATAGGCGACGAGAGCCTCGAGGCAGCAACGAGCCGGTTGTTTTTGGGCAAGACCGATGGGCAGCGCTACGGCAAAAAGGAGCGGGAGGCGTTTAAAGACCGTCCACGAGCCGCGCTGGATGATGGTCCAAAAAACGTACCAAGGGGTTCCGTATACGGCGAGATCGCCGACGATGTCCGCAGTCGTTGCGAGAGCGGAGACGCCGACCATGAGGCCTGATATAGAAAACAGCATGGCGGGCGCGAACATTGCCCCGCCAAAGCGTTGGATTTTTTGCAGCATGTTCTGCCTTCCGAATATCGAGGCGCGTTGCGCGTGGGGAAACGTTTAAACAATGGATTCATTGTAGAGGACCAGACGATTGTCGTACCGGCAGTTTTGAGCGAAACCGATTTGGGCATGACAGGGACCGTCAACGGTTAAATCCTGTCGCTTTACCGATATTCGGTTTAAACAACTTTAAGAAATGCTATCGTGCCTAGCCGGAAATGAATAATGTAGAGGTGAAACAATGCCAAAAGCGATATACGAAGGAATCTACCGAGAAATACGCTCGCGCATCATTAATGGGACCTATGCGTTTCAGGAGATGCTGCCAACCGAAGCCGAGCTGACCGCGGAGTTCGGATGCACTCGCAATACCGTCCGTCGCGCCTTGGGTATGCTGGCCGACGGGATGTTTGTGCAGCCCATACACGGCAAGGGCGTGCGCGTCATTTGGCTTAAAGGCGAAACCGATATGCTGGGCGCGCTCGAGGAAGTCGAGTCGTTTGGCGAGTTTGCAAAGCGCAACAATGCCGTTGCATCGACGGACGTTAAGTCTTTTGAACATCTGGTCTGCACCGAGCAACTCTCTCGTCGCCTGGGCTTTAAGGTGGGCGAGAAGTTGATTCGCGTGGTGCGCGTCCGTAGCCTTAACGGTAACGCTCGCCAGGTGGACCACGGCTATTTTCTGGAGTCGATCGCCAAAGGCCTGACGCCCGAGATCGCCGCAAGGTCAATTTACGACTATCTGGAGCACAAGCGCGGAGTCAAAGTGATGGCGAGCCGTCGTACGGTGAGTGTCGAGCTCGCCAACGATGAGGACTGCAGCTACTTGGACCTTGGTAAGTACAACTGCGTCGCCGTCATGGAGAGCCAATCGTACACCTCGGACGGCATCTTGTTCGAGGTCACGCATGCCCGCACGCATCCCGAGATCTTCCACTACCGCGTCAACTCCAAGCGATAGCCGGCTAGCTCGCAGCCTGACGAGACTCATGCCCTCAAAGAGAAAACGCCCGGTCAAACCCACGATGCATCGGCTTGACCGGGCGTTTTCTCTGCATTCGATAACAAATAATTGTT
>URJD01000206.1 GCA_900548075.1 uncultured Collinsella sp. | reverse complement strand
AGCTCCCCGAGCTGCGCGCCAAGCTGGGCGACCGCGCCTGCCTGCGCGCCGTTCACTACTGGTACGAGAACGGCCTGGTCGACAAGCGCTGGGCGGCCCTGAACGCCGGCGACATCGACCAGTTCCTGGTCCTGACGCGCGAGTCCGGCGCCAGCTCTGCCATGTACCTGCAGAATGTCGTCGCCAAGCTGGGCTCCGAGCAGCCCTCAATGTATGCCCTGGCACTGGCCGAGCACGTGCTCGACGGCCGTGGCGCCGTCCGTATCCACGGTGGCGGCTTTGGTGGCACCATCCAGGCCTTCGTGCCGCTCGACCTGGTCGACACCTTTATTACCAAGATGAACGGCTGGCTGGGCGAGGGCTCTGCCCGTCATTACGCTATCTCTGACAAGGGGGCTTACGCAGCATGGCTGTAATGACCGACGTGCGCGAGGCTGCGCAGGGCCTTATCGAATATGCCATCCACCGATCGATGATCGGACAGGACGACCGCATCTGGGCCTACAACACCATTCTGGAGTGCATCGGCGCTACGGGTCCCGCGCTCGACATGACCTGGGCGCTGCAGAACGAGAAGCTCTCGCTCTTGCACCCCGATACGCTCCCCGATTTTGACCTGGAGGGCACGCTTGCCGTGCTTTCCGAGGCCTCCGTTGCCAACGGCGCTGCCGAGGACACTGCGTCGGGCCGCGACCGCATCGCCATGCGCATCATGGGCGTGCTGATGCCGAGGCCTTCGGTTGTAAACGAGGAATTCAACGGCCGCATGGGCGTCAACGAGCCCCGCGCCGCGACCGACTGGTTCTACGGCCTGTGCTGTGACGCCGGCTACGTGCGCCGCGCCGCTATCGCGCGCAACATCAAATGGAGCACTTCCACCAACTGGGGTGACCTGGAGATCACCATCAACCTGTCAAAGCCCGAAAAGGACCCGCGCGATATTGCCGCAGCCGGTGCCGCCAAAAACACGGGCGAGAAGTATCCCGCCTGTCAGCTCTGCATCGAGAACGAGGGCTACCCCGGACGCTCCGCCGCAGCCGACGGCGGCGCTCATCCCGCCCGTCAGAACCTGCGCGTTATCCCCATCCAGCTCGACGGCGAGCGCTGGGGCTTCCAGTACAGCCCGTACGCGTACTTTAACGAACACTGCATTGCCATGAGCTCCGAGCATCGTCCGATGCACGTCGACCGCAAGGGACTGACCTACCTGCTCGATTTTGTGGACCTGTTCCCGCACTACTTCATCGGTTCCAACGCCGACCTGCCCATCGTGGGCGGCTCGATTCTGTCGCACGACCACTTCCAGGGCGGCGCGCACGAGTTCCCCATGATGCATGCCGCCGAGGTCTCGCAGTTTAGCGTGCCCGGCTTTGACCAGGTCAGCGGCACTGTGCTGCAATGGCCGCTTTCGGTGCTGCGCCTGCGCTCGCATGACCGCGCTCAGCTGCTCGACGCTGCCGAGAAGATTATCCTCGCCTGGCGCGAGTGGACCGATGAGTCTGTGGGCGTTATCGCGCACACAGCCGACGGCGTAGCGCACAACACCGTGACGCCCGTCATCCGCCGCGTCGACTCCCGCGGCAACGCCGGCGGCGAGATCTACGAGGCCTACCTGGCGCTTCGCTGCAATATCACGACCGACGAGCATCCGCTGGGTGTGTTCCACCCGCATGCCGAGTATCACCATATTAAAAAGGAGAACATCGGCCTGATCGAGGTCATGGGTCTGGCCATTTTGCCGCCGCGCCTGGTTCCCGAGCTCGGCGCTGTCCGCGAGCACCTGCTGGCGGCCAAAGCCGATGCCAGCTACGACCTTGCCAGCGCGCTCGAGGGCGATGATCTTTGCCGCAGCCATGCCGCGTGGGCCGAGGATGTCTATGCCCGCCGTGCCGACGAGCTTACGGCGGACAACGCCATCGACATCCTGCACGAGGAGGTGGGCGTGGTGTTTGGCCACGTGCTCGACAACGCCGGCGTCTTTAAGTGGGACGAAGCCGGTCGCGCCGCCCAACAGCGCTTTATCGACTCGCTATAGAGCGCAGGACCGGGCGTTCAACCGCAGCCCGCACGACATAACCGCCCACACGACAACGGCGCCCGCCGGCAATATCGCCGACGGGCGCCGTTTTTGAGTGTAGTCATTGGGGACGTTCTTAAACGACTAGTCATTAAAGAACGTCCCCGATGACTACTTGCGACCAAAGTAACGTCGATGTCTTGGCATTGTCAGCGAAAACGCCCCTAAGCGAGCAAGGTGACGTGAAAGAGGAGGGCATTGACCTTCTGGTCATGCCCGACG
>URJD01000205.1 GCA_900548075.1 uncultured Collinsella sp. | reverse complement strand
ACGCAATGGTCGGTCGTCTTTGACAATACCGAACCCGCCGCCGCTATTACGCTGCGCCGCCACTGGGGCGACGTCGACGCCTTCGCGCTGTAAGGAGCTGGCACCGTCGTCCTTACGCTCCCTGACGTTGCTTACATTTCCATACGCTTGAGCTAACACGTTTTACCCCCGTATCAACAGTGTGCGGGGGTAAACTTATGCGCATGTTATAACTTGCCCGGAAGGATTCACCATGCTTAGGATCGGTCTTCTTACTAGTGGCGGCGACTGCCAGGCGCTCAACGCCACCATGCGCGGCATCGTCAAAACGCTTATGACCAATAGCGAAGAGCCTATCGAGATCTACGGTTTTGAGGACGGCTACCAGGGCCTTATCTACAGCAGATTCCGCGTCATGACGCCCGCCGATTTTAGCGGCATCCTCACCCGCGGCGGCACCATCCTGGGCACGAGCCGCACGCCGTTCAAGCGTCTGGACACTCCCGAGGCCGACGGCGTCGAGAAGGTGCCGGCAATGGTCCACACCTATCACAAGCTGCAGCTCGACTGCCTGTTTATGCTGGGCGGCAACGGCTCCACCAAGACCGCCAACCGCCTGCGCGAAGAGGGCCTCAACGTTATCGCTCTGCCCAAGACCATCGATAACGACACCTGGGGCACCGAGATGACCTTTGGCTTTACGAGCGCCATCGACGTCGCCACCAAGTGCATCGACGACATCCACACCACCGCCTCGAGTCACGGCCGCGTGTTCGTTATCGAGATCATGGGCCACAAGGTTGGCTGGATCCCGCTGTATGCCGGTGTCGCGGGCGGCGCGGACGTCATCCTGATTCCCGAGATCCCCTACGACATGGACCAGGTCATCAAGACCATCGAGCATCGCATGGAGACCGGCAGCCGCTTTACCATCGTGGCCGTCGCCGAGGGCGCTATCTCCAAGGAGGACGCGGCGCTGTCCAAGAAGGAGTACAAGAAGAAGCTCGCCGAGCGTACGAGCCCATCGATCGTCTACGACATCGCCAAGGAGATCGAGGCCAAGACCGGTCGCGAGACCCGCGTTGCCATCCCCGGCCACACGCAGCGCGGCGGCCAGCCCGACGCCCAGGACCGCATCTTTGCGACCCAGTGCGGCGTCGAAGCCGCGCTTGGCTGCCTACGCGGCGAGTTTGGCTACATGATTGCCCTGCGCGACGGCAAGATGTGCCACATGCCGCTCGAGGATGTCGCCGGCAAGCTCAAGTATGTCGACCCCCAGAGCGATCTGGTGCGCGAGGCCAAGGCGTTGGGCATCAGCTTCGGCGACGAATAGCCTCGGCTGGAACTGCTCTCATCGGAGGCCCCGGGGCTTTCCTCCCAAATCGTCCTCGGACATGTCAGGACCCCGCCGTGCGCTTCGCGCGGCGGGATCCTTCCGTCCTGCGGAAAGATTTGGGAGGTAAGCCCTGGGGCCTCCTGCGGTAACTAGGGAGGCCGAGGCTATTCGCCTTCTTGCTGCGGGTGCCTGGTCTGAAATTAAGTTGCGGTGAAATAGTTCCCGCTTAGCCCGCAAATGGCTGAATCTAGGAACTATTCCACCGCAACTTACTGAATGGGGGGCTCTTGGCTGCTACTTGCACTGACATTTGTCCTGAAATGGCTGGTCGTTAGGGGTTGCTACCGGTAGTTGCGGTAGGGTTGGAGCAGATTCTAACTAGAAATGGTGGTCGCTACCGGTTGTTCTCAGCATACTCGGCTCATTCGATTCGACCATCAAACGAAAGGAACCACCATGGATCTTGCGATGGCACAGCGGCTCGTTGATCGCCGCAAGGCTGCCGGGCTTTCTCAGGAGGCGCTTGCCGCCCAGCTGGGCGTGAGTCGTCAGGCTGTCAGTAAATGGGAGCGCAGCGAGTCCTCGCCCGATACCGATAACCTTATTGCGCTCGCCGCGCTGTATGGCGTGTCGCTGGATGAGCTGTTGTATGGGGAGACGGTGGATAGCACTGACGACTCGCAAGCTGATGATGAGGCACAGGACAGCGACGCCGGCACCAAAGCTTCAGATGAGGCTGAAGAGGCTGAGGCTTCTACTGAGCACTCTGGTCACAGCGATAAGCCACTTGTCGATATTTCCCTCACGCGCGGCATCCACGTTATTGATCCCAACAAAGGCGAAGAGGTCCATGTTGGCTGGAATGGCATCCATGTGGCTAACGAGCGCAAGGGCGAAGAGGTCCATGTGGGGCCAGGCGGATTGCATATCGATACGCTTGAGGACGATGGACATAGCGTGCATACCAATGACGACGGCACCGTCACCATCGACG
>URJD01000204.1 GCA_900548075.1 uncultured Collinsella sp. | reverse complement strand
TCAACGGGATCGGTGCTCGCGCGCACCTTGTCACGGAAGCCGGCGTCCATCAGCATCACGGCAGCCTTGGAGAGCAGACGCAGGTGCGTGGTTCCAGCCTCGCCGGCGGGTACGTACAGCGCGAGCGCAACATCGACGGGTACGCCATCAAAGCTCGGCCATTCAACGGGCTCGGCCAGTTTGAGCACGGCCACACCCGGCGTATGAATCGCATCGCTCTTGGCATGCGGAACGGCAAACCCGGCGACGAGGCCAGTCTCGGCCTCGTTTTCGCGAGCAATAAAGGCAGCCTCTACGGCAGATGCGTCATCGGCAAAGCCGAGCTCGATGGCCTGCTCGGACAAATAATGCAGGGCATCCTCGCGCGAGGCGGCGGTATACCCGATCGTCACTTGGTTGGCAGATACAAATCCCATGGAAACCTTCCTTACAACACAGACCTGACCGCAGCTTCGATACCGTCGGCGTCCAAACCGTACTTATGCAGCAAATCGACCGCAGGGCCGGACTCGCCGTACACATCGTGCACGCCGACGCGACGCATCGGCACTGGATGCTGCTCCGCGAGCACCGAGGCAACGGCCTCGCCAAGACCGCCGATAATCGAATGCTCCTCGGCAGTGACCACGCGACCAGTCTTCTTGGCGCTGGCAACCACCAGGCGCTCATCGAGCGGCTTGATCGTGTGCATGTTGATGACCTCGGCGTCGATGCCATCGACAGCGAGCGCCTCGGCAGCCTCAAGCGCCTCGGCGACCATAAGACCACAAGCGATGATGGTCACATCGGACCCCTCGCGCACGACCACACCGCGACCAATCTTGAACTCATAGTCCTCGTGATCGTTGATGACCGGTGTTGCCAGGCGGCCGAAGCGCATGTAAACCGGGCCCTCAAACTCATAAGCGGCGCGCACACAGGCACGAGCCTCGACGTCGTCGGCGGGAACGACCACCGTCATACCCGGAATCGTGCGCATGAGTGCGATATCCTCGCAGCACTGGTGCGTGGCGCCGTCCTCGCCCACCGAAATGCCGGCATGAGTAGCGCCAATCTTGACGTTGAGGTGCGGGTAGCCAATGGAATTGCGGACTTGTTCGTACGCGCGGCCGGCGGCGAACATGGCAAAGGTGCTCGCAAAGGCGACGTGGCCCGTGGTCGCGATGCCGGCGGCAAGACCCATCAGGTTGCTCTCGGCGATGCCGGCGTCGTAGAAGCGCTCAGGGTGCGCGGCCTTAAACTTACCGGTCTGCGTGGCAGCGGCCAGGTCGGCATCGAGAACCACAAAGTCATCGCGCTCATTGCCCAGCTCGACGAGTGCCTCGCCATAGCTAACGCGCGTGGCGACTTTTTTGACGTCTGCCATTAGAGCTCCTTCCCTGCTGCTGCGAGCTCGGCCATGGCCTGCTCAAACTGTTCATCGTTGGGCGCCTTGCCGTGCCAGCCCACCTGGTTTTCCATAAAGGAGACGCCTTTGCCCTTCACCGTCTCGGCGATAATGGCCACAGGCGAGGCGCTCACTTTGCGAGCCTCGGCAAAGGCGGCGGCAATCTGCGCCATGTCGTTACCGTCGGCAAGCTCGATCACATGCCACTTAAAGGCGCGGAACTTGTCGGCAAGTGGCATAGCCGAGTTGACCTCATCGATCGTGCCGTCGATCTGCAAGCCGTTGTGGTCGACGACGGCAACAAGATTGTCGAGCGCATGGTTGCCGGCAAACATGGCCGCCTCCCACACCTGGCCTTCCTCGCACTCACCGTCGCCCAGCAACGTGTAGACGCGGTAGCTGTCGCCCCAGTGCTTCGCGGCAAGTGCCATTCCAACTGCAGCAGAGATGCCCTGACCGAGCGAGCCGGTGGACATATCGATGCCCGGGGTGTCGTTCATGTTGGGATGGCCCTGCAGTCGGCTGCCAATATGGCGGAGTGTCTCGAGCTCTTCGACGGGAAAATAGCCGCGATTTGCCAACACCGAATACAGGCCCGGCGCCGCGTGACCCTTGGAGAGCACAAAGCGATCGCGATCGGCCTTGTGAGGGTCGGCAGGATCGATATACATTTCCTCAAAGTACAGATACGTCATGATGTCGGCAGCACCGAGCGATCCACCCGGATGTCCCGACTTGGCCGCGTGAACCGCAGTCACGACACCCTTCCTGACCTCATTGGCGACCTTCGCCAGCTCCTGGTTGGTCATACGAATTCCTCTCTTGAGAACAACCCCGGCACCGGATGACGCGATGCCGGGGCAATCCACTCGTTAAGCCTGAGCGACGACCTTCTGCCAGTCAGCCTCGAACGAGGCAAGGCCCTG
>URJD01000203.1 GCA_900548075.1 uncultured Collinsella sp. | reverse complement strand
CCGCTCGAGATCTTTGCCACCAACGAGGGCGGCATGAGCTTCCATGGCGGTTTGGTGGGCGGCGTTATCGGCGGCGTGCTCGTGTGCCGCATGTACAAGCTCGACGCATGGACTTTGGCAGACCTTGCCGTCATAGGCGCGCCGCTGGCCTTGTGCCTGGGCCGTTGTGCCAACTTTGTCAACGGTGAGCTGTGGGGCAAGCCGACCGATCTGCCCTGGGGCGTGGTCTTCGGTGGCACCGCGGGCGATATGCCGCGTCACCCCTCCCAGCTCTACGAGGCATTTCTTGAGGGCATCGTGCTCTTTTGCATTCTGCAGGTGCTCAGCCGCAAAAAGCCGCTACTGCCCCAAGGCACGTTTATGGGCGTGTTTGTGATGGGTTACGGCATCGTCCGCTTCCTCATTGAGTTTGTGCGCGTGCCCGATGCCCAGCTGGGCTATCTGCTTGGCGGCGTCATTACGATGGGTCAGCTGCTGAGCCTGCCGCTCGTAATCGCGGGCCTGGCGCTCATCATCTTTGCTCGTCGCCGCAACCAACCCCAGCGCATCTACCTCGACGCCTAACCACCACAAAGGGGACAGGCACCTTTGTGGTGGTTTGCTGGGCAACGATGACAGAACAGTAACGTTTCCCCAGATAAAACCTGCCAAAATAAACCTGTCCCTTTTTGGCAGGTTTCTAGAAAGGCTTTCGGACTGTGAAGGATTCCGACCTCTCCACAACGGCTGCGCGCGACGCTGCCCGCATCGTCTGGTTTAAGCGCTACCCCGCCAAGCAGACGCTCATCGCATTTTTGCTCGCGCTGTTGGCGACCACGGCGTTTTCCATCGATCCCGCCCCGGTGTCGAGCAACGCAGTCTTGGCGATTGACCCCAAAGCCTCGGGCATGCTGTACGTGTGCTACGAGGTGCTCCTCTCGTTTGCCGGCCATACCGACGCGGTCATGCTGCTTGCACTTGCCTGCCTGCTCACCTTGCCGTTTCGCTACGTGTTCTTTGGCCGTGGCGACACCTGGCGTCCATCGATCATTCTGCCGTCGCTGTTCTTCGCCATCTGCATGGTGTTCGGCCGCAGCTACGATCTCACCGACTCGGCCGAGATTGTCCTTGGCGACAAAGCCCGCATCATCTGCGCCTGGATTGGCGGCGCGGGCTGGATGCTCTTGGCGGTCGTTGCCTTCTACCTTGCCTTTGAGTGTCTAGATTGGCTGAGCTCTCGGCGCATTCCGTTTTCCGAAGCGCACTTTGGCCGCGTATGGCGTGTGACTCACGCCGTGCTCTCGGTCCATCCCTTTGCCGGGCCCTTCCTGGTGCTTATGATCGCCTGGGCGCCCACGCTCATCGCTTCGCTGCCTGGCCTTTTTATGGGAGATACGGGCGCGCAGATTCGCCAGTGGTTCAACTATCCCAACGGCACGAGCGACTACCTGCGCCTACTCAACCCCAACGTGCTGCTCAACGGGCATCATCCCGTAGTGCACACGGCCATTATCGGCTCGTGCGTTCAGCTGGGGCTTTCGCTGTTCAACAGCGCTAACGCGGGTCTTGCCATCTATACCTGTGCTCAGTTCGTCATCACGGCTGCCTGCATGGCCTATTCCATCTCGTCGCTGCGCAAACTGGGCGTGAGCCTGCCGGTTCGCGGTGCGATCCTGCTGTTCTTTGCGTTTATGCCGATGTTCTCTAACTACGCGGTGTTGCTCACCAAAGACGTGCTCTTTGCCGACGCGTTCTTGGTGCTGCTGGTACAGACCGTCAAGCTCGTGGCATGTGGCTTGCCCCGTCGTGATGCCAATGCCGAGCGAGCGGGCGAGAAACCCCCCGTGCTCTTTGCGCGCCACGACTGGCTGTTGCTTGCGCTGGCTGCTATGGGTTCCACGTTTCTGCGCAATGGAGGCCTGGTGTTTCCCCTGGCGGCATGCGTGATCGCGGCGGCGTTTAGCGCATGGGACGCGCATGTGGCTCGTCGTGCAGCCAAGCAGGCTGGTACTGCGCCTTCGGGCGCCATCCCACGTTTCCGCTGGGTGGGAGTTCTTGCTGTGCTTGTACTCTGCCTTGCCTCTAATATGTACTTCACCAAGGTCTTTATGCCGGCGCACGACATTACGCCCGGTTCCAAGCGCGAAATCCTCTCGATTCCGTTCCAGCAGACGGCTCGTTTCGTCCAAAAGCACGACGGCCTCAACTCGGGCGTCAACCCCACGGTTAAGGAGGACGGCACCATCGTGGAGGCTCCTTGCGACGGTTCGGTGACCGACGAAGAGCGTGCCGTGATCGATCGCGTACTCAAGTACGAGAACCTGGGCCGCCGCTACAACCC
>URJD01000202.1 GCA_900548075.1 uncultured Collinsella sp. | reverse complement strand
GCGGGGTAGACGAGCTCAAACATAAAGCAGATGAGCCCCACCAAGTAGTCGGCCGGCTCATCGCGTTCGTCGCGTGCGACGCAGCGGTGTTCGGCAAAGGCGACAAGCGCCGGTGCCGAGAAGTGGCTGGCGAGAAATGTATCCTCATCAACCTTGAGGATGGTGTCGACGGTGCTGTCGGCGATGGTGCGCATAATGTCGATCTTGTCGCCATCGCGCACGATATCGCAGAAGCTCCGCGTGCGCTCGTCGAGCTGCGCGGGTAGACGGAAATCGCTGTGATAGGCAATGCTCGCTCGGATGAGCTCATCTTCTGCCGGGTCATCGATAAAGTCGCGGATGCTCGTTACGGCGGGTGCATCGGCGGGATTCTCGCCAAAGAGGACCTCGATGCCCAGCGCCGCATGGCTCATGCTCTCGGCGTCCTTAAAGGTGTCCCAGCGTCGCAGCTGCTCAAAGCGGCCCATATCGTGTAGCAGGCCGCAAAGCCATGCCAGGTCAATATCTTCTGACGACCAGCCCTGCTCGCGCGCTACGGCATCGCATGCCTCGGCCACGTGGTACGTATGCTCGATTTTGAGCGCGATGCGTGGGTTAGTGGCGTCGTAGGCATCGGTGTAGCTTTTGAAGGCCGCGCGCGCCCGGTCTCGATCGATAGCTGTCATAATGACTTCCTAAAAAGTTGTGTCTTTCGATCCGGTGGCAATTGTAGGTGAACTCGGTTGCTGTCGGATGATGATTCTGCCGTGTCGCTACATGCGGCTCGGAGACCTTGTCAGGATGAGAAGCGTATGGTGCTCAAAATCGTTAGAACCGTCTGGCCAGTGATGCTTACCTATGTTGCAATAGGCGCGCCGTGCGGAATGATCATGGGACAGACGGGAATGGAGCCCTGGATGGTCTTTGCCCTGAGCAGCACGTTTGTGACGGGCAGCGGTCAGTTTATGATCTGCAATCTTTGGCTGGCGGGCGTACCGGCACCTTCGATTATCGCGAGCGTTGCCGCCATCTCCTCGCGTTTTGCGCTTTACTCGGCATCGATCGCGCCGCATCTGAGGGGTGCCTCGAAGCGTCAGACGCTGGCTGTTGCCGCGACACTTACCGAGGAGGCATATGGCATCTCGCTTGCCAAGTTGGTTGAAGGGGAGGATTGGGGCCCGCGCGAGTCCTTTGTGCTCAACGCGATCCTTATCGCAACATGGGGCGTTTCGTGTACGATGGGCGCTATCGTCGGCGCCGTTGTCGATGTTCCCACCGCCATTGCAGCCTTTGTCTGCACCTCGCTCTTTATCTGTCTGCTCTTTTCGCAGCGGCTGTCGCGCGGCAACGTTGTCGCGGCGGTTTCGGGTGCGGTATCCGTCTCCGTATGCAAGTTCTTGGGCCTCACGAATATTGCCGTGCCGGCAAGTGTCGTGGTCGGCATTGCCATTGCGCTGGCGTGCGATGCTGTATTTGACGGAAGAGGTGCCCGCGATGCCCGTTAACGAGTTCTTGGTTCTGTGGCTGTCGTCGTGGGCTGCTATCGCGTTCTTTCGCATCGCGCCGGCTTTCGCCTTGCGCGGGCGGACCCTGTCGCCCCGCATTACCGAGGCCCTGGGCTATATCCCGCCCGCTGCCTTTGCCGCGCTGGTCGCCAACGACTTGGTGAACCCCGGCGCGTTCGACGCGGGACTCTGGCCTGCCTTGGTTCCCTGGATTGCGGCCGCCGGCGTCGTAGCGGTGGCAATCAAGACAAAGTCGATGTTGTGGTGCTGCGTTTCGGGCATCGTGTTCTATATCGTTTTGAGCCTTATATAGGGGTGGCGTCGCGGGCGCCGAATCTCGTTCCATCCCAACTTGTCGAATTTTTCATCGAGCCGGTCTGCTTCTTCTGGTACCATGGTCAAACTTTACTGTAGCAAAGCGTGACGTGGACTTTTGTACCCCGTCAGCGGAAATGGGGGTTTCATGGCACAGGAAGCAACCGCCAACGAGCAAAAGAAATTCAAGGTCCCGCGCATCCCGGGCGACATCATGATCTATCCCATGATCGTCGGTCTTTTGCTCAACACATTCTGCCCGCAGGTTTTTGAGATCGGCGGCTTCTTTACGGCTGCCTGCCGCGGTGGCTCCAATACCATCGTCGCCGCGATCCTGCTCTTCGTGGGTGCCGGCATCAGCTTTAAGTCCACGCCGGGCGCCATCAAGACCGGCATCGTCGTGCTGATCCCCAAGCTGGTTGTCGCAGCGGCTCTCGGCCTGGGCGTGGCATATTTCTTTAACGACAACTTCCTGGGTCTGAGCTCCGTGTCTATCATCGGCGGCATCACGTTTTGCAACATGGCGCTCTATACGGGCATCATGGGCGAGTTCGGCGATGAGTCCGA
>URJD01000201.1 GCA_900548075.1 uncultured Collinsella sp. | reverse complement strand
TGGCAAAGACCGTTGGGGTCGTTGAGCCAGCCCGCCGGCGGCATAATATGGAAGCGCTGGCCATACGCGCCATGACCGCACTCAGAGGCGGCGGCGTCAACAGCGGCGACCAGCTTTGCAAGGTCGCGACCAAGTGCATTAGACATATCAAAGTCCTAACGGATCGAAAGTAACAAGACACCAGAGATCGGCACCAGATACGGGAAACGCCCGCGAGCATACGACCCGCGGGCATCCCCTCAATCAAAAGCTCTTAGGCCTGCTCGGAAGTCTTGGACTCGTCCTTGTACAGGACAAACGAGACGGCAAAGGAAACCAGCGCGGCGACCGCAAACATGATCGCGTACTGCACGGGCTGGGCCAGGCACAGCAGGATACCGAAGATACCCGTAACGCCCGTGCCGGAGGCAGCCAGCGAAGTGAGCGCGCAGACCAGGGCGCCGCAGCCACCGCCGATGCAACCGGCGATGAAGGGCTTAAAGAAGCGCAGGTTCACACCAAAGATGGCAGGCTCGGTAATGCCCATGAAGGCGGACAGAGCCGAAGGAAGCGCCAGGCCCTTGATCTTGGCATCGCGGGTCTTAAAGGCAACGGCGAGTGCGGCACCACCCTGGGCGATGTTGGCGGCACTGGCGATGGGCAGCCAATAGGTCACGCCGTACTGGGCGAGCTGGCCCAGGTCGATGGCGGTGTACATCTGATGGATACCGGTGACGACCGTAGGCGCATAGAACAGGCCGACGATAAAGGAACCGATGCCGAAGGGCAGGGTGAGCAGGGCCTGGATCAGACCGAGGACGGCGTTCTCGGCCCAGACAAAGATGGGGCCGACGGCAACGAGCGTCACGAGCACGGTCACGAACACCGAGACGAGCGGGGTTACAAAGAGGTCGAACATCTCGGGAACGATCTTGTGCAGGCGCTTCTCGAGGAAGGCCAGAATGGCGCAGGCGATAACGATGGGGATCACGTGGCCCTGATAGCCGACCCACTCAAAGCTGTACACGCCGGGAATGACGGTGACCATAGTCTGCACGCCCTCGGAGGCAACCGTGTAGGCGCTCTGCAGCGAGGAGTTGATGAACGCACCGCCGACGACAGCGCCCAGATACGGGTTGGCGCCAAATGCCTTAGCGGCGGAGTAGCCGATCAGGATCTGCAAAATGCCAAAGGACGTGCCCGAGACCAGGTCGGCAATCTTGTAAATAAAGTTATTGGTGTCGAGCGCGACAAAGCCGTTGGAGGCCATAAAGTTGAGGGCGCTCATAATGCCCAGCAGCAGGCCCGAAGCCACGATGGCGGGGATGATGGGGACAAAGACGTCGCCGAGCACCTTAATGGCACGCATAAAGATGTTCTGCTGCTGTGCCGCGGCCTCCTTGACCTCGGCCTTGGTGGCAGCCTCGACGCCGCTGAGCGCGATGAACTCTTCGTAGACCTTGTTGACGGTGCCGGTACCAAAAATAATCTGGAGCTGGCCCTGGGCCTCAAAGACGCCCTTGGCGCCGTCGATATTCTCGAGGGCATCCTTGTCGACCTTGGCGTTATCGGCAATCACCAGGCGCAGACGCGTGGCGCAGTGTGCGGCCGAAACAACGTTGCCGGCGCCACCGATGTTGTCGAGCACCTCTTGGGCTGATTTGCGGTAGTCCATGACTTCCCTTTCCTCAAACGGGCGCACGTGCACCCGGCCGTCTTTGACACTTACACTGTAATCGATTTCAGTTTCATATGTCTGTAATCGTTTTCATAGTAGGGTGAACGGTAGGAAATAGCCGGCGAATGGTAGTTTTGAGACAAACATAAGGGCTCAGAGGCAGGCAGACGTGCCCAAAATCTAGACATTCATAAGCTGATGGCCGAGTTTGAGCGTCTTTAGACCGCTCTCCCCCTCCACGCCATCGAGCGTGTTGAGCAACATATTGGTCGCCTCGACGCCACTGGTCAGGTAGCCATAATGCACGGTGGGAATACCGCCCGTCAGCGCGCGCAAAAACGCGTTGTCGCCGAAACCGCTCACGCGGTGTATGCCCTCGCCCATGCCGCGAACCTCATCGATGGCACGCAGCGCGCCCGCCGCCATAGTGTCGGTCGCGCACGCGATTAACGAAACATCGGGGACATCGGCAAGCAGCTCGCGCGCAGCGCGATAGCCCGAGTCGAGCGTAAAGGATCCCTGGCGAATCAAGCTCGGATCAAGCACCACGCCCGCGGCGCGCAAGCCGGCCTCAAAACCGCGACGGCGGTCATAACCGGCCGCGCGGTCCTCCTCGGTAACTCCAATGTAGGCAATCTTGCCATCCACGCGGCCAGCAAGCGCATGGCCCAGCTCAAAGGCGGCCTCGTAATCGTCGTGATAGACGCACGCCGCGCCCTCAACATTCTGGCCGATCA
>URJD01000200.1 GCA_900548075.1 uncultured Collinsella sp. | reverse complement strand
TCCGCCGGCACGCCCTCGTTGCCGCGCTCAAAAAACAGCTGAAGGCCCAGGCAGATGCCGAGCAACGGAGTTCCAGCGGCAACGGCATCGAGCACGGCCGCCTCCTCGCCGCTCTGGCGCATAAAGGCGATCGCGTCATAAAACGCGCCCACGCCCGGGATGACCAGGCCGTCGGCGCGGCGGATCTGCTCCGGATCGTCCGACGTGCAGGCGGCGGCACCGGCGCGCGCAAGCCCACGCGCAACGCTCGACAAGTTGCCCTTGTGGTAGTCGACCACCACGACCTTCGGTTCGCCCACGCGACCCTCCTTTTCCCCATTCAAAACCTGCCAAAAAGGGACAGGTTACAGTGAACCCTTGGTGCTGGGGATGCCCTGCACGCGGGGATCCAGCTCACAGGCATGGCGCATCGTGCGGCCCACGGCCTTAAAGGCGGCCTCGATAATGTGATGCGAGTTGCCGCCCGCCAGCTCGCGCACGTGCAGCGTGAGCTTGGCGTCGCGCGCAAAGGCGTAGAAGAACTCGACGGCCAGCTCGGTATCGAAGCTGCCCACGCGCTCGGTCGGCACGGGCAGCTCGCAGTAGGCCTGCCCGCGGCCCGAAATATCAACAGCAGCCATCACAAGCGTCTCGTCCATGGCGATCGCCGCGTCGGCAAAGCGCGTAATGCCCGCCTTGTCGCCCAGCGCCTGGCAAAACGCCTCGCCCAGCACAATACCCGTGTCCTCGACGGTGTGGTGCGCATCGACCTCCACGTCGCCCACCGCGTGCACCGTCAGATCGAACAGACCATGGCGGCCAAAAGCGTTGAGCATGTGGTCGAAAAACGGCACGCCGGTCGAAATATCGCACACGCCGCTTCCGTCCAGGTCGAGCTTTACGACAATGTCGGTCTCGCCCGTCTTGCGGGTTACCTCGGCATAGCGGTCCATCTACATCTCCTCCTTCACCAGCGTGGCAAACGCGGCCAGCACCTCGTCGTTTTCCTGCGGGGTACCCACGGTAATACGTAGGCAGTCCGCGAGCCCCGGCGCATAGCTAAAGTCGCGCACCAAAATCGAATACTCGTCGCGCAGACGCTCGCGCATGTGCGTGGCATGCGGCGTGCGCACGAGCACAAAGTTCGCCGCGCTCGGCCACGCCTCCACGGGCAGACCCTCGGCAGCCATTGCGCGTAGGGCGCACAGCTCGCGCTCGCGCTCGGATGCAACCTGTGCCACCACGGGCGCGTACGCATCGCGGGCACGCACGCAGGCAAGCGCTGCCGCCTGGCTCAGCACGTTGACCGAATAGATCTGGCGAATCGCCGCGAACACTTCGATGACCTCGGGCGCCGCGATCACATAGCCCAGACGCGTGCCGGCGGCGCCGAACGCCTTGGACAGCGTATGCAGAATCACCAGGTTGGGATGCTCGGCGATAAGCCCCTGCGCCGTGGTAGCCGCGCCAAACGAATCGTCCGCAAACTCAACGTAGGCCTCGTCGACCATGACCATGCCGGGGCACGCATCACACAGGGCCGCGACAAAGTCGAGCGGCGCCACGTCACCCGAGGGATTGTTGGGCGAGGTCACGATCGCCAGATCGCACTCGGGAGCCGCCGCAAGCACCGCCGCATGGTCGAGCTCAAAGGTCACCGGGTCGCGCCACACGTCGCGCACCTCGGTCTGGCACAGCGACGCAAAGAACGCGTACTCGCTAAAGCACGGCGGGCAGTTGAGCAGGGTCCGCCCCGCGCCGCCAAACGCCAGCAGGTAGTTATAGAGCAGCTCATCGCCGCCGTTTCCCGCGCAAATATTCTCACGCGCCACGCCATGCCAGGCAGCGAGCTCATCGCGCAGGTCGTTGGACATGGGATCGGGATAGCGGTTGAGCGGCGTGGCAGCCAAGGCCGCATCAACCGCCTCGCGCACGCCAGCAGGTACGGGATAGGTGTTCTCGTTGGCCGAAAGATTGATGCGCGTGGGCGTAAAGTTGGGATCGTAGGGCTCGATACCGGCCAAGTAGGGCTGGACGAGCTCCTTCATGCGCGGCGTGAGTTCGGCCATGTTAGGCCTCCTCGCCGGTCGCGCCAGCGCCATCCGCGCCTGCAGCCGCCAGGTCCACGCCCTCGGCAACCGTCACGGTCGTATCGCCCGGCCAGGCGACCTTGGTCAGGTCGGTCGCGGCCAGAGACTCGGCACTCACGGCATCCTCGCCCTGCTCCAGCACACGGCGACGAAGAGCGGCGGAAAGCGCGTGCGCCCACAGGCCCTCGGCCTCGGCCAGGCGCTGCGTAGCGGGAGCATCGGAGAGCAGGCCTTCGGGCGTATAGCAAATGACACTCGAGCGCTTAACGAACTCTTCGACCGAAAGCGGGTTGGAAAACATGGCCGTGCCGCCGGTCGGCAGCGTGTGGTTGGGGCCGGC
>URJD01000199.1 GCA_900548075.1 uncultured Collinsella sp. | reverse complement strand
GGCTGCAGGTTGTAGCAGTACACGTGGAAGCACAGGGTCTTGCCGTGGTCCTCGATCGATTGTGCCTCCAGGCGAACGCCGCGACAGACGAGTTCCTCTTCGTTGTACATGGGCGTGACGCGGTAGAGCACATGGTTGCCCGTATCGCGAATATAGTTGAGAATCTGCTCTTCAAACGGTAGCATGCCCGTCTCGTTGAGATAGCGCGTGCCGGTGAGGAGATTTTTGCGGTTGGCGTTTTCGCCGCAGAGCGACCAGGCGATGAGGTGGCAGCGGTTGTAGAGGCTCTGGCCTGGAATAAAGTCGTAGCGCTGCTGGTGCCAACCGGCAGGATGGATACGCGAGATATCGCCGCGCTTTCCCTGTCCGAGCGACTCGGGGCCTACGCAGGCGAGCGCCTTGCGAGTGCGGCCCAGGCTGTCGAGTTTGGAGAATTTTTTAAAGCAGCCCTCTTCGGTGGCACGCTCATACTCGTCGAGCGTGAACGACGGCATGCCCAACGAGTGCGTGCTGTCGGCGCGAAGGGCAACGTAGGGGTTGCCGGCGTAGTCGGGAATGCTGCTGAGATAAACACCGCGGGCGCGGTTGAGGTCGGGGTTTTCGACTTCGTCGATGGGGGTGGCGGCGCTGTCCTCGGCAACGTTGCCGCTGGTGTTGGTCGCGGTGGATTCGGAGCCATCGCCAGAGTCTTGGCTATTTTGAGAGTCCGAGGAGCTCGCTGTTCCCGATTCGAGCCGGGCGACCAAGTCCGCCTCGTCGTCGGTACGGCTGGGACTCTCGTTTTGCTTCTCGGCCAGAGCTGCCGCCTGTTCATCGCTTTGCGGCGACAGCAGCTTGGGAGCTCCGTCGAGCGATCCCGTAAACAACGCAAATCCCAGCACCACGGCGGTACCGATGGAAAGCACTTGCTTGTAGGAGGACTTGCGCGACATGGAGGCTCCTGGCTAGACGGTTGGGAATCTACCAGTCTAGCAGGAGCCGGCAGGGGCCGTTCTGTCGAACAAATACTCAAGATTTGGGATAGACGCTGCTGATTAATTTATCCCGCGGTCTAGATCGAGGTGGAGTCGAGCCAGTTGAGCTTGCACTCGAGAATGCGCTGCTCGCCGGGTTCGCTGCTACCGTCAAGTAGGGCGAGCAGCATTTCGGCTGCTTCGCGACCTTCCTGGTCGACGGGCTCGATGATCGTAGAAACGGTCGGCGTGGTGAGGTTGGTCCAGTCTTCGCAGTTGAGTCCCAAAAGGCCGATTTGCTGCGGAAGCAGATGGGCCATGGGCTGAAGCGCCTTATAGACGCGCGGAAGCGCCCATTGGTTTTGCACGAAGATGAGCGTGCGCTTGGCGGGGTTGAACTTGTATTTAAAGTATTCGGTGAGCTCGTTGATTGACGGCTTGTTGTGATCGATGGGGATGGCTTTGTAGAGCTGTCCATTCGCGGCCAGCGCCTCGGCATATCCCTGGAAACGCTCCATGCGGGTGCGCATTTCGGTCATGTTGGCGGCGATGGAAAAGAAATCTTCGTAGCCGGCATCGAGAAGCGCCTGTGTGGCGTTGTACACGCCGTCGTAGAGGTTGGTTTTGATCCAGCTGGTGCCCGGGCTATAGATGGCCGCATCGAAGAAGACGACCGGCTTGCCGGCGCGCCTAATACGGTCGTGGACGGCTTTGAAATTTGCCGTGGGTTGGATGATAAAGCCATCGACGCCCAGCGAGAGCATCTTGTCGACGTACATGAGCTCGGTGTCGGGGTCGAAGTTGCTCGTGCAAACAACCGTCTGATAACCCGCAGGGAGCATGACCTGCTCCATGCCGTTGAGGACGAGGCCCGCCCACTTGTTGGTGTTATCCAAAATGATAATGGCAATGACGTGGGTTTGCTTGCCAGTGAGCGTTTGCGCCTGGGCATTGGGAACGTATCCGAGTTCCTTGATGACGCGCGCAATCTTTGCCTGCGTCTTCTCGCTAAGCTTTTCTCGTTTGTCGTTGAGGTAATACGAGACGCTTGCCGTCGAGGTTCCCGCCTCTCGAGCGACGTCTGCGATCGTAACGCGCTGTTTTGCCACAGCGACTCCTTCCGACAGATGAGCATTTTCCAACATGATGACTTTGAGTCTTGGTGGGGGATACGCTTCGGTGAGCGACCCTTTCCTTTCATATGAGTATGCAACAAATGAGGTATACGGGCGGGGTCGAAATTTGTAACCGGCATGCGCATCTGCCGTCTACCGAGAAAATCAAATACTTCTTGACTTTTGAAATCGAGGGTAAAATCGCAGGATTCATTTTTGGTTAAACGCATAACTAAATCGCATAACCAACGCTCTGACCTGCGCGTTTACCGAAATAAGCTGGCATTAAGAAAAACGAGCACCTATATTGGTCTTGTCGAAAAGACAGCAAGTCCAAACGGCAGGGGATGCTCCGGAGGCCTCCGC
>URJD01000198.1 GCA_900548075.1 uncultured Collinsella sp. | reverse complement strand
GATGTGCGAGCTGGACCATCCCGTCGATCAGATAACGACATTTTTGACGTCGGGAAGCATGCTCTCCGCGCTCGCCACGCACATTGTGAGCGCGGAGAAGAGCGAGGCAGAGCTGCACGGCATCGAAGTGCCTCTGGTGGCGTGTGCCACTCCGACGGGCGCGGTCGCTACCTCAGGCGCGGTGGTGCCCGGAGCAGCAGGCGAATCCTTCATGGTCACGGTGCGAAACGACGGCAACACTTTGCTGACTGCCGGCACGATCGATCTGTACCGAGAGGGCTCCAGCCAACCGTTCTCCAGCGCATCCATCGGATTCGGAGCGAACGCACGCACGGCATCGATCTACGATCCGGAGCTTGCCGAAGATGCTTCGGCCAACGACACGGCACACGTGAAGTACGCGCTCGAGACGCTGGGCGCACGTTTTGCAACGCACCCGCTGGTTGCCGACAACGGCAACGCTGTGCTGGCACCGGGTTGCACGGCACAGTTCCGCATGAGCTTTGCCATCCCGGAGAGCTGGGGCGACGAAGTGGGCAAACGCGTAACGCTGTATGCGAAGGCGCGTGACCTGGTGGCGCTCGATCCCGTAACGCTCGAGGAAATTCGACCGGGCGCAAACTCGGCGCTGGGTGCCGTACTGCACGAGCTTCATGTGCCCGACGCGGCATGCGAACGCTCAGAAGTTCAGGTCGGCGTATGCGACAGCGCGGATACGACAGGACTTCACGACGCCCCGATGACAGTAGACGGCGATGGTGGCTCGAGTGGAGGTGGTTCCGACGGAAGCAGCTCCGGTGGCGGCAGTGGCTCTGGCAGCGGCAAGGATCACGGCAATAACAAGCGCTCCGGAAAAGCGGGCGCGCTCGCCGGCACGGGCGACAGCAACGTCCCCCTAACCGCAGCCGCAGCAGCACTCGCCGCAGCTGGTGCCGGCCTTGTCGCCTACAGCGTCCGCCGCACGGCGCTCGAAAAAGACACCGCCAATGAGGTCAATTCGGATAGGCCTCGCTAGCTCCTAGTTACTTTTGTGTGAAACGCCGACTCGGCTCATCGAGCACCAAAAAGGGCTGGCCCCGATAACTCGGAGCCAGCCCTGAGTCGCCTGGCGTAAGAATCGCGGCGTTACTTGAGCTTCAGCGCCTCCATCATGGGCACGGCGGCATCCCAGTCGATCTTCCAGCCAATCGACACGCGGACGGTCTCGCCCGTCGCGGGAGCCGTCGCAAACAGTGTATGGCCGTTGTCGGGACCGGTAAAGCGCAGCCACGTTATGCCGTTGTACTCGACCTGGTCGGTTGTTGTCTCCTTGCCTTCGTAGACCTGCTCTAGGCTTGCGACCTCTTCCTCCGGCGAGCGCGGGAAGATGCTGATGTTCAGGCGTCCTCCAGTCTCGTCGTGGAAGAAGTTTGCCTTTTCGCGCTCTTCGTCGGACGAATCCAGCGTGTACCCATCGGCGGCCTCGATGCTGTACGATGCGCAGTCGATGCCCGTTAAATCTGCCTTCTCGCCAGAATCGGCCACGCCGCCGGCCGCCTTGAACTCCTTGGTCTCGCATCCCGTGGTGTCAAAGTGCATGGCCTCATGATTCTTGGCGGGGGCGTAAGCGTCTACGAACTCGACAGTGATGGGCCCGTAGTACGCCGTCTTGGGCGCCCAGAAATACACGTACTCAACGGTCTCGCCCGGGCCGATATCTGGCCTCTTGGAAAGATCGATGCCCTCGTGAAACTCATCGGGAGCCTCACTTGCAACGTAGTCGAGCACGGCCGACTTGCCGGAAGTAAACAACGGGTCGCCTGCCTCAAGATCGCCTTGGGCAGCATGCACGTTAAAGGAACTGAACGTCCTGTTCTTTGTGTTGTTGTTGGTAATCTTGATGTGCAGGTAAAAGCCGTCCTGCTTCTTGGCATCACCGCGATAGAACGTACCGTGAGCCACCGACTCATAGATAATGCCAGCCACCTCGACCGTCTGCGACTCATAGGCCTTGGGCTTCTTCTCTACGGGAGCACTGCCACCCGAGCTGCCAGCCGAGCCGCTCGGAGCACTACCACCACAGCCGGCCACCGTACACGCCAGCACGGCTGAAAGCGTCACGGTGGGAATTCCTAACAGCAGCTTCTTTGTCATGGGCTTCATCATCCTCACCGCTCCTTTCGGCTTGCAGCTCATCCGTTGCCCGGGCCCTTCGTCGTCCCCGTGGCATCGACTTCCACTATGAGCGTATGACGAAACACGGCATCGGCGAAGTGACCAGCGGCCCAAATAACGCCCCGTTAGACCACCTTTCAGGCCAAAAGGGCCGTGGTTCGCATACCCTCGGCCCATAAAACGAGACGCCTGTCCCAATGTTCGATTTGAACCAACAGCCGCAAACAAGATAGGGCGCCTTCAGCCGCCTTCAAACTTACTCGGACAGAACCGACTCGGTTTTGCCCGAGTAAACGCCATTCCA
>URJD01000197.1 GCA_900548075.1 uncultured Collinsella sp. | reverse complement strand
GGGAACATGCCGGCAAACGCGGTCCACAGGCTCGGGTCGGTCTCGGCGGCGTCGGCAACGGACAGCAGCGAGCCGGCAGTGGCGACGACGTTCTCCTTGGCGACGAGGCCAGAGACAGTCAGCGCAGTTGCCTGCCAGGTGCTAAAGCCGAGCGGGGCGAAGATCCAGGCGACCAGGTTGCCCAGCATGGCAAGCACGGAGTAGTCCATGAACTCCTCGGGGATGCCGTCCATCGCGGGCAGGAAGCCAAAGGAACCGTTATAGCTACCAAAGTTGGAGAGGAACCAAACCACAACGGTGGACGCGAAGATGACCGTGCCGGCCTTTTTGATAAAGGCCCAGCAGCGCTCCCACACGTGCAGCGCCCAAGAGCGGATCGCCGGGAAGTGGTAGGCAGGAAGCTCCATAACGAACGGCGTCGGGCGACCGGCAAAGAGCTTGGTCTTCTTGAGCATGAGGCCCGAGGCGATAACGGCAAAGACGCCCAGGAAGTAGAAGAGCGGGCTAATCCACGCGGCGGTGGTAGAAGAATCGCCGATGATGGAGCCCATGAGCAGAGCGATGATCGGCAGCTTGGCACCACAGGGAATGAACGTGGTGGTCATGACCGTCATGCGACGGTCCTTCTCGTTCTCGATGGTCTTGGTGGCCATGACGCCGGGGACGCCGCAGCCCGAGGACACGAGCATGGGGATAAAGGACTTACCGGACAGGCCAAACCGGCGGAACACGCGGTCCATGATGAAGGCGACACGGGCCATGTAGCCGCAGTCCTCCAGGAAGGACAGCATCACAAAGAGCAGGAACATCTGCGGAACGAAGCCGAAGATGGCGCCTAAGCCGCCGACGATACCGTCGCAGACCAGCGAATCAACCAGGCCACCGTCCTCGGTACCGCCCGCCACGAGGGCGTCGTGCACCACGGTGGTAATACCCGGGACATAGGGGCCGTACTGCGCCGGGTCGACCGAGTCGGCGTTGTCGCCCGCAGCCTCGACGGCCGCGTCGTAAGCGTCGCGGCCCTGACCGAGCACGTACCAACCGTCGGTACCGAAGAGCTGGTCGTTGGTGAAGTCGGTCACCGTGCCGCCCAGGGTGGAAACGGCGATGTAGTACACGCAGAACATGATGACCACAAAGATCGGCAGGCCCAGGATACGGTTGGTAACCACACGGTCGATCTTCTCGGAAGTGCTCATCTTGGCAGGAGCCTTGGTGAGGCACTCATCGATGATGTGTGCGATGACGCCATAGCGCTCACCGGTGATGATAGACTCGGCATCGTCGTCGCAGTCCTGCTCGCACTGGGCGACCAGCTCCTCCACGCGAGCAGCCTTCTCCTTAGTGAGGTTGATGAGCTTGCAGGCGTCCGCATCGCGCTCGAACAGCTTGACGGCGTAGTAGCGGCGCTTGCTGGCAGGAACGCTCGCAGGCAGGTTGTTCTCGATGTGGTCCAGAACGTCCTCGATGGAGGAATCGAACTTGTGCTCCGGCACCTGGCCCTTGGAAGCGGCAGACTTCTTGACCTGATCGAACAGCTCCGTGATGCCCTTGTTCTTAAGAGCGGAGATCATCATGACCGGGCAGCCGAGCTTCTTGGAGAGCTTGTCCGTGTCGATCTTATCGCCGTTCTTCTCGACCAAGTCGGCCATGTTGAGGGCGACGACCACGGGCAGGCCGGTCTCGATAACCTGAAGCGCTAGGTACAGGTTGCGCTCGAGGTTGGTGGCGTCGACCACCTGGACGACGACATCGGGCTCGCCGCTCATGAGGTAATCGCGCGAGCACTGCTCCTCGGGGCTATAGGGGGAAAGCGAGTAGATGCCGGGGAGGTCCGTGATGGTAACGTTCTTGTCGCTCAGGAGCTTGGCTTCCTTTTTCTCAACCGTGACACCGGGCCAGTTGCCAACGTAGCCGTTGGCGCCGGTGATCAGGTTGAAAAGCGTGGTCTTGCCGCAGTTGGGGTTACCCGCCAGCGCGACATGGATCTGAGAATCCGCCATTCAATCCTTCTTCCTTGTGTGCCTGCGCTGCTTTCTCCGCGCAGGCCGAATATGTGCATCAAAAGTGCTGGATAAGTTAGAAAAATCTAACTCTATCTGCGGAAATAACCGCCTAAGGGTCCGTTACTGGACCTCGACGACGGCCGCCTCCTCCTTGCGGATGGAAAGCTCGTAGCCGCGCACGTTGATCTCGACCGGATCACCGAGCGGTGCAACCTTCACGACCTTGAACGAAGTGCCCTTGATGAGGCCCAGGTCCATAAGGTGGCGGCGCAGCGCACCCTCACCGTGAAGCTTGACGATGGTAGAGCTCTCGCCCACCTTAACGTCACCCAACGTCTTCATTTACTTGTCCCCCTTTCAGTTTTTAAATGCTGCGGACTAACCGACGGTCATGATGTGCATGGCAACCTTGGAATCGATGCCAAAGCGAGCGCCCAGCACCGTGACGATGAT
>URJD01000196.1 GCA_900548075.1 uncultured Collinsella sp. | reverse complement strand
CCGGCCTACAGGTCATCACCGATGGCGAGTTCCGCCGCAGCTACTGGCACCTCGACTTTATGTGGGGGCTCAACGGCATTGAACGCCGCACCTCACGCACGGGTTATATGTTCCATGACGAGGAGACGACGGCCGACACCGCCGTGGTTACCGGTTCCATTAGCGGCGAGAACCACCCGTTCGTCGAGCATTTTAAGTTCGTCAAGGCGCTTGAGGGGGAGGGCCAGGTCGCACGGCAAACCATTCCGGCGCCGATCCAGACGTTCTCCGAAGTCACGCTCGACCGCTGCGACGGCCAGCAGGAGAGTCTACGCGCCGTCTACAAGACCGACGAAGAGCTCGCCGATGCCATTGCCGCAGCATACCGCACCGTGATTGCCGACTTGTATGCCGCGGGCTGCCGCAACATCCAATTTGATGACTGCACCTGGGGCATCTATTGCGATACCGACTTTGTGTCCAAGACTGGCATGAGCCCGGTTGACCTGCAAAAGGTGTCCGAGCTGGGCGTGGCGCTCAACAATGCCGCCATCGAGGGTAAGCCCGACGATCTGGTTATCAACACGCACGTGTGCCGCGGCAACTATCACTCCACCTATGCTTTTGAGGGCGGCTACGACCCCATCGCGCCGTACTTGTTCGCACATGAGAACGTCGATGCGTTCTATCTGGAGTTCGACACACCCCGCGCCGGTGGGTTTGAGCCGCTCAAGTACGTTGCCCCCGGCAAGAAGGTGGTGCTGGGACTGGTCACTACAAAGGCGGCTGAGCTTGAGGACGAAGATGTTATCGTCGAGCGCATCCGCGAAGCCGCAAAGTACGTGCCGCTCGAGAACCTGTACCTGTCGCCCCAGTGCGGTTTTGCCAGCTGCGAGATTGGCAACAAGCTGACCGAGGACGAACAGTGGGCAAAGATCGCGCTGGTCAAGCGCATTGCCGAGCGCGTTTGGAAGTAACGCTACCGCTTGCAGGTGACGGCGCGTGCGAGACATGGCGTATCACGTACAATGGTTCGGATCGTATCGTTCGGGCAGGTTATCCGATATGCCTGATCGCCCTTCCATCATGAAAGGACTTCCATGTCCCAATCCTCGACGCCCGCCGTCACCGATGCCATCTACGATGCATCGTCGCTCGGCCGCCCGCGCATGTTTGTGTTGGGTTTGCAACACATGTTTGCGATGTTCGGAGCCACGGTGCTCGTGCCCGTGCTCACCGGCCTTTCCGTTTCGACGACGCTTCTGTTCGCCGGCATCGGCACACTGCTGTTTCATTTTCTATCGCGCGGTAAGGTGCCCGCGTTCCTGGGCTCGTCGTTTGCCTTTATCGCGGGTTATGCCGCCATTGCACCCAACGGCGAGGCCGAGCTTTTGCCCTACGCTTGTCTGGGCGTTGCCTGCGCCGGCCTGCTCTATCCGGTGCTGGCAGCGCTGTTCCGCGCATTTGGCGCCAAGCGTGTCATGCGCTTCTTCCCGCCGGTGGTGACCGGCCCCATCGTCATTTCCATCGGCCTGATCTTGGCAAGCTCTGCTATCGCCAACTGCCAGACCAATTGGCTTGTTGCCGTTGTCGCTGTGGCCGTCATCGTCATCTGCAATATTTGGGGCCGCGGCATGGTTAAGATCGTGCCGATCCTGCTGGGCGTCGTGGTGAGCTATGCCGTTGCGGCCGCGTTGGGTGAGGTCGACTTCTCTGGCGTTGCAGCCGCCCCCTGGGTTGGCTTGCCCGTCGTGTGGGACAACACCGTGTTTGCGCTCTTTGGACCGCAGTTCGATAGCGGTCTTGCTACGACGGCCATCATCACCATCATGCCGCTGGCCTTTGCAACCATGATCGAGCACATTGGAGATATTTCCGCCATTGGCTCTACCTGCGAACGCAATTACATTGCCGATCCCGGTCTGCACCGTACCCTGCTCGGCGATGGCCTGGCGACTATCTTGGCATCGCTCTTTGGCGCCCCTGCCAATACGACGTATGGCGAGAACACCGGTGTGCTTGCCCTGACGCGCGTGTTCGACCCGCGCGTGATTCGCATTGCCGCCTGCTGTGCCATTGTGCTTTCGTTCTGTCCCAAGTTTGCTGCTGTGATCGCTGCTATGCCGGCATGCGTTATCGGTGGCGTGTCGCTCGTGCTCTACGGCATGATCAGTGCCGTGGGCGTTCGCAACCTTATCGAGAACCAGGTTGATTTCCAGAACAACCGCAACGTGCTGGTGGCGGCTCTGGTGCTCGTGCTTTCGCTCGGCATTGCCTACAGTACCACCGGTGCCATCGTGCTGGAGCTGGGCGGCGTGACGATTTCGCTTTCGGGCCTTGCCGTGGGCTCGCTGGTGGGCATTGTGCTCAACGCCATCCTGCCCGGTAACGACTTTGAGTTCGATACTTCCGAGCTTGAGGAGACTGCTGAATAGTAGCTGCGTTCAGCCAAATTAAAAAGG
The DNA here is from genome assembly GCA_900548075.1 of uncultured Collinsella sp. Taxonomy (GTDB): domain Bacteria; phylum Actinomycetota; class Coriobacteriia; order Coriobacteriales; family Coriobacteriaceae; genus Collinsella. Next base: position 51 of record URJD01000196.1, on the reverse strand, counting down.
CTCTGTTAGACCAGGATTGACATGCCGACCTGCCGGCTAACTCGCCGTCTC
>URJD01000195.1 GCA_900548075.1 uncultured Collinsella sp. | reverse complement strand
GAACCTTCTCGATATCCGGATGTTGAGAAGCCATGACAACCCTTTCTTGTGCTTAATCGCCCACACACCGCCGTATGGACGCGAACTACACATTCTAGCAGCGCACGGGGTATATTTTCCAGCCCGCGCACCATCAGCGCGGGAATACCGTCAACGCCGCACAGAAAAGCTGGGCGAGGGGCTAATCCGCATCGACCACGCGGAGCAGATATGCCACGCGCGTTGCGGCCGTGCACTTAAAACGCTCGTCCGCGCGAACTCCGGCGACCCACACCACGGCACCCCCCGGCGCCGTCCTCACCATGGGCACGCCGGCGCGCTCGGAAACGGGAATGCGAGCCTCACCTAGCAAATCGGATACTTTCTTGCTTCGGCCACTCATCCCTAACGGGCACATCACGTCTCCCGGCGCGGGACCGTCCACCCACAGGCGCGCCAATCGCGCCTCGGCAGGGATCTCGCCACGCGAGCCCGCCAGGATCCGCTCACTATCGCTGTCGGCGAACCCCAGGGCCGCCGCATCCACCAAGGCCGCAACCTCTCCGGCAGCAGCAAGCTCGCGGGCACGGTGCACGATATCGCGCCCCGGTTCCACAGCCATCGGCTCTGCTGTCAGCATACGCCCCGCCCCCAGCGGCAGACGACCGGGAACGGAGATCCAGTCGGCCACTAAGCCCTCGCGCGCCGCCGGGGCCTTGAACGCCAGCATGCCAAACTCCACACGGGCATCAATTCCCGCAGGAAGCGTTACCGAGCCCGAGCCCGCAGCGACACAGGAGAGCACGCGCTCCACGTGCCGCATCTCCGGTCGCGCGTCGGGATCGATGCGCTTAATCGCCAACCGCACGATACGCCGTGCAATCACAACCTCAGCGGCGGCAAGACGGCGCGCATCGAGCACCAGTGCGCCCGCCGCTTCCTTGCGCAGGCAGCTTCGAAACGACTGTGCCGAAAGCTGGGAAAGAAAGGCATCCTCATCGCCTAAGATCTCGCAGGCGGCGCCAATCGTCTTACAGACGTTCGTGTTGCGCTGCGTCACCACCGGCATCACCCGATGGCGCACATAGTTACGCAGGTACGAAACGTCCTCGTTGCTTTCATCTTCCCGCCATGGCTGACCGTGCACCTGCAGATAGCTCACGAGCTCATCATGCGTGAGGTCGAGCAAGGGGCGCACCACAATGTTCCGACGGCGTGGAATGCTTGATAGACCCGCGGGACCCGACCCTTTAATGGCATTCATCAAAAATGTTTCCGCGCGGTCCGACGAGGTATGCGCGGTACAGATACGAGCCGCCGTCCGCGGTGCGCCCGATTCGGCACAAAGTTCGCGAACATATCTCCGTGCCGCGGCATAGCGCACCTCGCGGGCCGCGGCCTCGATATTGCCCGATTCGTCATCAAAATAGGCATGCTCAACGCACAGCGGCATGCCGTATTGCACGCACAAATCACGTACAAAGGCCTCGTCGCCATCGGATGCCTCCCCGCGCAGATGATGGTTCACATGCAGCACGTGCAAACGCTCGCGTGCAATGGAAGCGATGCCGCGCCCGTCCTGGATATCCAGCTTTGATGTGCAAGCCATAAGGAGCAGCGCCGTCGAGTCCGCACCGCCTGATACCATGAGCACTACGGGGGCAGCGGTCTGCCGCGTTGCCAGAACGTTCTTATCCGTCCTCGGCGCGGCATGATGTCCATAGTGCTGAGATACCGTTGGCATTCGCTTCCTCCTCTATTCGTCCGCACCCATTGTATCCTTTGGAATCTTATGTCTCACCTGCACCTTCATATCCTCGGCAGCGGCTCAAAAGGCAACTGCGCACTCGTCGAGGGGCCTCAGGGGCTCATCATGATCGATAACGGCCTGTCCCGCCGCGAGACACTTAAACGCATGGCGGAGCTTGGCCTCTCGGCAGACGACGTCGCCGCTCTTGTAATCACTCATGAGCATGGAGACCATATCAAGGGGCTCGATGTATGGTGCAAGCACTGGCATGGTCCCCTCTTTGCCAGTAGGGACACCCTTTCATGCAAAGAAAACCTCGCGCACCTGCCCGTGGAGGAATTTGACCCCGGCGACACACTCCCCATTGCCGGCATCCAGGTACAAACCTACTCAACATCGCACGATGTCATCAATCCTGTCGGCTATCGATTCAATGCTCTCGATGATTCCATTGGGTTTGCCACCGACACCGGAGAGTTGTCGAGCAAGGCCATAGGCATCCTCAAAGACTGTCGAGTTCTCGCGCTCGAAAGCAACCACGATGTAACTATGTTGCGCGAAGGACCGTACCCACGCTTTCTTCAGGAGCGCATCCTGTCCACAAAGGGGCATCTCTCCAACAACCAAGCCGCCGAAGCCGCGCGAGAACTTGTTACCGATCGCACAGAACAGCTCATCGCCATGCACATCAGCCAGGACAATAATCGTCCAAGCCTTACCGTCAAAAGCTATGCCAAAGCTCTAGCCGCAACCCTGGATGACGAGG
>URJD01000194.1 GCA_900548075.1 uncultured Collinsella sp. | reverse complement strand
GTTTCCTCGCTCATGGTGGGCGAGTACGGCCTGTCCGATCTTGCCATCTCCATGCCGACCGTCGTTGGCCGCGACGGCGTTGTCTGCCGCGTCCCCGTGCCGCTGAACGATGACGAGCAGCATGAGCTCACCGCCTCCGCCAAGGCCCTCAAGGACATCATCGACAGCGTCGACTTCTCCTGCTAAATCAAGCTCGCGAGAGCGAAAAGCTACAATGAAGGCGTCCGAGCCCACACGGCCCGGGCGCCTTTTTGGTGCAAAATTACCTGTCCTCGATGCACCATAGTTGATGGGAGGGCCATGTCGGATTCGCCTAATTTTTTGACCTATGCCCAGACGGCGTTTGATCCGCTTGAGGAACGGCCGTTCTGCGCGGTGGATAGCCTGGTCTTTGCGTGGTTGTCCTATTTGCGTTTGCCGGGTGATATGGCGGAGCTGACGAACTGGCAGGGCCTAGACGTACGCGAGCTGCTGCGTGCCGAGTGCTACCGGGACATGATTGGCGACTTGTGGGACCCAGAGGGGAGCAGGGCCTTGTTGGAGGCCGTGGCAGCAAGCCCTCGCTACCGTGGCGTGCACGTTTGCGGCTATCGTGCCGTGAGCGATGTGGTGGCGACAGAGCAGTTTGCAGCCATGGCGTTCCGGTTTCCGGCGGGGTTTAGCTATCTTTCCTTCCGGGGGACCGACAGCACGATTGTGGGCTGGAAAGAGGACTTCAACATGGCGTTCCGGTGTCCCGTGCCCTCCCAGGAATCTGCGGCGCGCTATGTGGACGAGGCAGCGGATGCGATTGACGGGGCGCTTTTGTGCGGAGGTCATTCCAAGGGTGGAAACCTTGCGGTGTACGGTGCGGCGATGTGCTCCGATGTCGCCCGTGAGCGAATCGAACGGGTGTATTCCCATGATGGTCCGGGCTTCGTCGAGGAGTTTCTGAACGGCGACGCCTTTGCCGATCTTTCCGGTCGAATCGACAAGACGCTACCTCGGTCGTCGATTTTTGGCATGATGTTCGAGACACAGGAGGACTATGCCATCGTTGAGAGCACCGAGTTCAGCCTGCTGCAGCATAATCCCTTTAGCTGGGTGGTTGATGGTCGCGACTTCGTGTACTGTGAGCGCCTGTCCGCCGGTGCTCGATACGTTGATGACTCCATTCGCGAGATGCTGCTTGCGGTGTCGCCTAGCGAGCGCGAGCGTTTTGTAGATGCGTTGTTCTCCGTGTTTGAGGCTACGGGTGCTGAGCGGTTTGCGGATATCGCTGGGAATCTGCGCGAGAGCCTGCCCGTGATGCTCCAGGCTGCGCAAGGCTTTGACAAGGATACGCGACGCTTTGTCTCGCAGACCATCGCGGCAATCCTTAAATGCGCACTGCTGCCCAAACGACCCCAGATCGACATGCCCGCTGCCGGCAAGAGTTTGGCAGAACAGCTCGAGGCTTGGCAGTCCGAGCTCCTGCGCTAGCCATTGGTGCAAAGCGCCTGTCCCCGATGCACCAATCTTCGATGCGTCTGGGGCGGGCTCGACCGCTATACTGGTTCGTGCCGAAATCGATCTAGAACGGAATGCCGTATATGAAAATCAATCACGCGATTCTGCATATCCTGGACTTTGACTCTGCCGTCAACGTTATGAGCCAGCGCGAGCTCGATATCGAGAGCCGCACCGTGCGCAACTTCGTGACCACGCATCTGCGCCGCGCACGCACTTCGGCCGATAATAAACGCGCCACGTTTGCCGAGAACTCTGCGTTTGGCGGCGAGCTCAAGGGCTATTTCTTTGGCGAGCGCGAGTTCGTGGACCTGTCGCAGCAGATTGCGGAGTTTATCTCCTCCGAGCTCACCAAAGCCGAGAAAGCCGAGTCCACCGACGTGCTCGTGGCCGATTTTGACGACGATGAGGATGCCCGCTGGTTCGCCGTGATGCTGCTGGGCTCCAAGCAGGCTTTTATGCACGAAGTGGGCCGCGAGGAGGGGGAGGTGCGCAACGACATCGCGCGCCACTACGCCATTCTGCCGAACCCCTCGCAAAAGGTGCCGAGCTATGCCATCGTGCGTGCGAGTACCATGGAGATCGGCTACGTGGACAAGAAGCGCAAGATTGCCGGCGAGGACCGTATGCTTATCCCTGATGGCCTGCTGCAGTGCGACACGGGCGTGTCGGGCAAGGAGGTCATCGACACCGTGACGCGTGTGGTCGAGGAAGTCGCCGAGGAGCACGGTGCCAACACGGCCGTAGCGCTCGCTAAGGTTAAGGCTGCCGTTGCCGAGAAGGTTGAGGATGACGAGGAACTGCCGCCTTGGGATATCGTCGATGAGGTCTTTGAGGACGAACCGGTTATCAAGGAGAGCGTGCGCGCGGCGCTGACCGAGGAGAAGGTGCCTGAGCGTGTGCCCGTGGAGCGCAAACAGGTCGAACGCGCGGCGGTGCGCAATCATAAAATCCGTACCGACACGGGTATCGAGATCAGCTTCCCGGCCGAGATGGGTTCGAACTCCGA
>URJD01000193.1 GCA_900548075.1 uncultured Collinsella sp. | reverse complement strand
GCGTTTTGGGGTAAGAACCGCGCCGACAAGGCGTCGCTTTCCGACCGCATCGCCCGCCGCGTGCGCGGCCAGTAGGCAAGCGCTGCGTCCGTAATCGCCCTCGACTCACAGCCCAAACGCTGGCACCGAGTATTCAACCTGGTAATAACACCCAACCCAAAAGGAAAGGTTTCATGGCAAACAAGCTCTCCGTCGCATTTATCGGCACCGGAATCATGGGTGCCCCCATCGCCGGTCACATCCTGGATGCCGGCTATCCCGTCACGGTCAACAACCGCACCAAGTCCAAGGCTGCAGCGCTCGTTGAGCGCGGTGCCGTCTGGGCCGATACGCCGGCAGATGCCGCGGCGAACGCCGACGTCATCTTTACCATGGTGGGCTATCCCTCCGAGGTCGAGGAGCTCTACCTGGCGGGCGACGGTCTGCTCGCGTGCACTAAGCCCGGCGCGGTCCTGATCGACCTTACCACGAGCTCGCCCGAGCTGGCGCGCGACATTGCCGAGGCCGCCCAGGTTTCCGGTCGCATGGCGTTTGATTGCCCCGTCACCGGCGGCGAGTCGGGTGCTATCGCCGGCACGCTTACGGCTATCGTTGGCGCTACCGAGAACGACATCGCTCCGGTCCGCGATATCCTTTCCACCTTTGCGGCAACCATCTGCTGCTTCGATGGTGCCGGCAAGGGCCAGGCTGCCAAGCTCGCCAACCAGGTGTCGCTGGGCGCCTGCATGGTCGGCATGGCAGACGCCATGGCATTTGCCGAGCTGAGCGGCCTCGATCTGGAGAAGACCCGCCAGATGATCCTGGGCGGTACCGGCAAGTCCGGCGCCATGGAGAGCCTGGCGCCCAAGGCGCTCGACGGCGACTACAAGCCCGGCTTTATGGTCGAGCACTTCATCAAGGACCTGCGCTTGGCGCTCGCCTATGCCGACGACCGCGAGCTTGCGCTGCCCGGCGCCGACGTGGCCTTTACGCTCTACGACATGCTCGACGCCATCGGTGGTGCCAAGCTGGGCACCCAGGCCATCACGGTCCTCTATAAGGAGGAGGCCGACGCCATCGCCGCCGGTCTGGACTGGTCGCAGTATCGTCCCGAGGAGCATGGCGCTCACGAGGAAGGCTGCGGTTGCGGCGAGCACGGCGACGACCATGAGTGCGGTTGCGGTCACCATCACGGCGAGGACCACGAGTGCTGCGGCGGCCACGGCCATGACGACGGCCACGAGTGCTGCTGCGGCCACCATCACGGGGAGTAGCGCCCATGAGCTGGACGTTCGTGGTGCTTGCGCTGGTGCTCTTTCTCTTTGCGATCTACATTGGCTTTTTGTGCGGCCAGTGGGCCTGCGAAAAGCGCGTGATCACCAAGCGCGACTACTGGATTGCCAACTTTGCAGGCGCGGCGGCAGTCGTCCTGCTGACCTGGGTGTTCTCACTGTTCCCGCTGGTGCAGTTTGCGCCGATCGGCTGGCTCGGCGGCTTTATCGCCGGTCTTAAGATGAGCTTTGGCGAGTCCGTCGGTCCGTGGCGCAAGCACGACGAGGTCTTTAACGTCAACAAGGCTCATCGCGCCGCCGCCGACGCGGGCGACGCTGAGGAACGCCGCCGTGCGCGTCGCAATGGCGCGGCCGACCGACAGCTCATCTCGGTCACCGATGACAGCAAGGGTGCTGGCAAGCACGCTAAGAAATAGTAAGAAGAGGTAACTATGGCAGAAAACAAAGACGAACAGCTCACCGACGAGGAGCTGGCACAGCTTCAGCTGGCAGAGGAGAACGAGAACGCCGTCGACCGTCTGGTCAAGGAGCTCGGCTGCCCCACGCGCCGCATCCGCCAGTTTGCCGCCCGCGTGCTGCACCTGCTTGCCGAGCGCGATCCGCAGCGCGTCGTGCCCTGCGTGCCCGCGCTGATCGAGGCGCTCGACCGCCCCGAGGCGCAGACCCGCTGGGAGGCCCTCGATGCCCTGACGGCGCTCGCTACTACCTGCCCCGAGCAGCTCGGCGATGCCTTTGAGGGCGCCGAGACTGCGCTGTTCGACGAGATCTCCTCCACGCTGCGCTATGCCGCCTTCCGCCTGCTGTGCGTGTGGGGTGCCACGAGCGTCGAGCGTTCGCGCGAGGCTTGGCCCATCCTGGACGAGGCCATCCAGTGCTACCACGGCGACCTTGAGTATCGCGACATGCTCGGTTGCCTGTACGAGTTTTGCCAGGGCGAGATCGACGCCGAGGTTGCCGAGAAGCTTGCGCTGCGCCTTAAATTCGATGCCGAGAACGGCAAGGGCAGCTATCTCAAGGCCCGTTCGAGCGAGATTTGCGAAATGCTTGTTAAACGTTTTGGCCTGGATCTCTCCAAAAAGAAGAAGCGTGCTAGCGTTAAAAAATCTGACGACGCCGAAGACGAGGAGTAACAGATTATGGCGCACGATGTAGTCCTGATTCCCGGTGACGGTATCGGTCCCGAGATTACGCAGGCCATGCGCCGCGTGGTCGAGGCCACCGGTGTCCAGATCAACTGGAATGTCCAGGAGGCCGGTGCCGGCGTCATGGACGAGTTTGG
>URJD01000192.1 GCA_900548075.1 uncultured Collinsella sp. | reverse complement strand
GAAAGTCCGTTTTGCTCGAAGCGACCTGTCCTGTCGTACGGGTGTCGGCATGATTCTCTCGTGGGGTATTATGTTTTCCGAAGAATAAAACGCCGCGTGAGGGGAGGGCTGCGTGGACGGGCACGTGCAACATGACGGTTTTGGCCGCGATATCAACTACCTGCGCATTGCCGTTACCGACAAGTGCAATTTCCGCTGCATTTACTGCATGCCGGCCGATGGCGTGGCGCCCCGCGCGCACGACGAGCTGCTCAGCGCCGAGGAAATCGCCCGCTTTGTGCGCCTGGTGGCGGGGGAGGGCATTCGCCGCGTACGCCTGACGGGTGGCGAGCCGCTGGTCAGCCGCCGTATCATTCCGCTCATTCGCGACATCCGCGCGATTCCGCAGATCGAGGACATCTCGCTCACCACCAATGGCGCCTTGCTGCCCAAGCTGGCGCCGCAGCTCAAAGACGCGGGGCTTAACCGCGTCAACATCTCGCTCGACACACTCGACCCTACGCTGTTCGGAAAGATCACGCGCCTGGGTCGACTCGAGCAGACCATGGCGGGCATCGACGCGGCGCTGGCTTGGGGCTTTGAGCCCGTTAAGGTCAACTGCGTTGTTGTGCGCCGGCTCAACCAGGATGTGGCGGCCCTCGCACGGCTGACCGTCGACCGCCCCATCCACCTGCGCTTTATCGAATACATGCCCATCGGCGACGAGCGCACGAGCTCGCATTGCGCTGTGGACCCGCATGCGCCCGCGCTCAATCCCGAGCTGTGGGACGCGAGCGATACCGTGCCGAGCGACGAGCTGCGGGCGCGCATCAATGCCGGGGCCACCGCGGCGGGACTGGGCGAGCTCGAGCCGCTCGACATCAACGACGCTCCTGCCGGCGCGGGCCCTGCGCGCTATTGGCACTTTCCGGGCGCGGCGGGAACGGTCGGCTTCATTAGCGCCATGTCCAACCATTTTTGTGCGAATTGCAACCGTCTGCGCCTGACGGCCGATGGCAACGTGCGTCCGTGCCTGTTCAGCGATGCCGAGTATTCGGTGCGTGAGGCGCTGCGCCGTGGTGATGATATGCAGGTACTTTCGATTTGGCGCGATGCCGTGGCCCACAAACCGCAGGAACACGCGATAATTGAGGGCACGCAACGATTTATGTCCCAAATCGGAGGATGATCATATGGCCAAGAGCAGGTACGCCGATGCCACCAAGGCCGCTCGCAGGGCCGCGATGTCTGCCCACAAAGCCACGGCTGCGGCGAATGCCGGCAACGCCGACGCGTCCACACAGCCGACTGTCAGTGCTGCCACCGAGCCCGCCCGTGACGCCCGCCGCGACGAACTGACGCATGTGGACGCCAAGGGCGAGGTGCGCATGGTCGATGTGTCCGACAAGGCCGAGACCCATCGCATCGCCATCGCCGAGGGCACCATCCTCATGCATCCCGAGACGCAGGCCATGGTGCTGCAGGACCGCGCCAAAAAGGGCGACGTGCTTGCCTGCGCGCGCGTGGCGGGCATCATGGCCATCAAGCGCACGAGCGACATCATCCCCATGTGCCATCCGCTGCTCATTACCAAGAGCAAGTGCGATATCGAGCCCATCGCTCCGGCGGGGACGCCGGCCGAGGACGTGCCCGAGGGCTGGGCGCCGGCGCGCGTTGACGGGCAGGTTGGCTTTCATGTACTGGTTACGGCCGGCGTGACGGGTAAGACGGGTATCGAGATGGAGGCCCTGACTGGAGCGAGTGCTGCGTGCTTAACGATCTACGACATGTGCAAGGCCGTCGATCGCGGCATGGAGATCGTCGATGTGCGCCTGCTGCACAAGGAGGGCGGCCGTTCGGGCGTGTGGAATCGCGCAGAGCGTCAGACTGCTGCTGTTGAGGCCGTGGGAGCCGCGGGCGCCGCGCCCGCAAGCGCACCCGTCGCCGTCGCGCCCGCAGCTCCGGCACCGGCCGTCCCCGCGATCGCGTTTATCGGCCACCAAAACTCGGGCAAGACCACACTTGTCGAGAAGGTTATCGCCGAGCTCACCCGCCGCGGCCTGCGCGTGGGTTCGCTCAAGCATCATGGGCACCACGGCTTTGATATCGATGTGCCCGCTAAGGACACCTGGCGCCATCACCAGGCCGGATCCAAGCACGTGGGCCTCATCTGCGCCACGCGCTGGGCGGAGTACGCCGACACGCGCGAGGAGGACGAGATGCCCGCGCGCGAGCTGCTGTCGCGTTACAACGATGTCGACGTGGTGATCATCGAGGGCTACAAGACCGAGGGCTTCGACAACATCGTCGTCGCGCGCTCCGGTGTCGACCGTCTGCGCGGCAAGAGCTCGCTCGACCTGGTCGACGGCCACACGCTGGCCCTTGCCTGCAACGAGGCCCTGGCGCGTCAGGCCTTCGACGCTGGCTTTGCGACCCGAGCCATCAACATCAACGACGCCCGAGCCATCTGCGACCTTATCCAAGACCACCTTTAAGGCTTGACGCTGCGCCGGCCCCAAGCACCCCATCTCGCCCCTCAAGCCGTCGCTCGCGTACCAAAGTACGCGTCGCTCCTCTTTCGGGGCGACCTG
>URJD01000191.1 GCA_900548075.1 uncultured Collinsella sp. | reverse complement strand
TCTACAACATCAACGTCTGGTACGGCGCCATCCACGCCATCAAGGACATCTCCTTTAACGTTAACGAGGGCGAGATCGTGGCCTTGATTGGTGCCAACGGTGCCGGCAAGTCCACAACGCTCAAGACCGTCTCGGGCCTGCTGCGCTCCAAGACCGGCTCCATCAAGTTTATGGGCGAGGACATTACCCATACGCCCGCTGATAAGCTGGTTGGTAAGGGCCTGGCTCAGGTTCCCGAGGGTCGTCGCGCCTTTTTGCAGATGACGGTCGAGGAGAACCTGGAGATGGGCGCCTATACACAGCCCAAGTCCACAATTGCTCCGGGCCTGGAGCGCGTCTACGAGCAGTTCCCGCGCCTGAAGGAACGTCGTCGCCAGGTCGCCGGCACCCTTTCAGGAGGCGAGCAGCAGATGCTCGTTATGGGGCGCGCCCTTATGAGTAACCCCAAACTGCTTATGCTCGACGAACCTTCCATGGGTCTGGCACCGATTCTGATCGAACAGATCTTCCAGATTGTCGAGGACCTGCACAAGGCCGGCACCACGGTGCTTCTGGTCGAGCAAAACGCGCAGATGGCGCTTTCCATCGCCACACGCGGTTACGTGCTCGAGACCGGCAAGATCACCATGACCGGCACCGGTCAAGAGCTCCTGCACGACGACAACGTCCGCAAGGCCTATCTGGGCGGTTAATCCATTCAACAAAGAGGGCGCTGACCAACCCGGTCAGCGCCCCCTTTTAAGTTGCGGTGAAATAGGGACTGAATACGGGCTCCAGAGGCCAAATGAGTCCCTATTCCACCGCAACTTCATGGGGATGTGTGACAATGCCCGTCGGAAAACATCTGCTGTCTTTGGGGGTCTATCTATGCTGTACGAGTTTTGTGCCGAGAGCTTTGAGCGGGTGCCGGCAGCTATCGATGCCGGTGCAAAGCGCATCGAGCTGTGCGACAACCTTGCCGTTGGTGGCACCACGCCTTCTGCCGGCGTTATCAGCGCTACAGTCAGCTATGCTCACGAGCATGACGCGCGAGTGATGTGCATGATTCGCCCGCGTGGCGGTGACTTTCATTACAACCAAGACGAGCTGCGCATGATGGAGATGGACCTGGGCCTTGCCGTAAGCGCCGGCGTTGACGGCTTGGTCTTTGGCTGCTGCAAGCCCTGCGCTGGCGGATGGGCGCTCGACGAGCTTACGTTGGGCGCCCTCGTGATGGCCGCGGGCTGCGCGACCGAGGAATGCAAGCGTGAGCCCATCGACATCACCTTCCACATGGCATTTGACCAGCTCTCGCCCGAGGCTCAGCTCGATGCGATTGATACACTTGCCGACTGCGGCGTTACGCGCATCCTCACGCATGGCGGTGCTGCCGGTACGCCGATCGAGGATAATTTCGATCACCTGGCTCGTTTAATCGAGTATGCGGGCGATCGCTTGACCATCCTTCCCGGAGGCGGCATTACCACGGCAAATCGCGACGCGGTCGCGGCGGCGCTAGGCGTCTCCGAGCTCCATGGCACCAAAATCGTGCCGCTGGAGGTGTAGTCCGTGGCGCTGGTATTTGACGTTCAACAGGCGAGCGGCAAGCCCGACGATAATCGTCGCCCTGGCACCGCGTGCCCTTTTTGCGACACGGAGGGGCTCGCCAACATCATCCAGCGCGATGGCGACTGCATCTGGCTCGAGAATAAGTTCAAGACCTTGCGGGCCACCCGTCAGACCGTATTGATCGAGTCGGCCAATCACGACGCCGACCTGGTGACCTATGAACCGGATGAGCTGCATCATGTGATGAGGTTTGCCCTGGGCTGTTGGCAGCAGATGATCGATTCCCAACAGTACCGCAGTGTGCTCATGTACAAGAACAAAGGCCCGCTTTCGGGCGGCAGCCTCGTCCACCCACACATGCAGATTGTGGGTTTGGAGCAGGAAGACGGCTATGCTTCGCTGACTTCCGCCAATTTCGAAGGCATCAATGTCTGGCAGCAGGGGAGAATCTCGGTCAATATCTCAACCGAGCCGATCATGGGATTCTTTGAGGTCAACGTCTCGGCTCCACAGGGAATCGCCGCCAGCGACGACGCCCGCGACCAAGCCGAAGCGGACCTGTTTGCCGATGCGATTCAGGTGACCCTGCGCTATATCCTGCACGAACACCACGGCGGTCGCGCGGAGTCGTACAACTTGTTCTTCTACCACATGGACGGCCGGACCATTGCCAAGGCGCTGCCACGTTGGGTGGTATCGCCCTACTTTGTGGGCTATCGTTTGGCCCAGGTCAATGCCGAGACCACGCTCGATATCGATGCTGAGCGCCTGCATGCACATCTGGAAACGCTCGCGTAGCAAGGCGAGCGCCTGCGAAAAGCGTGCTGCCTAGCGTGTCAGCGCGTCGCGGCCGGCCTCGACGCGCTTGCGCTGTTTGGCGCGCTCCTCGCCGGTTAGGCGCTCAAAGAGATGCCCGATAATCGAGGCCAGCACCTGCTGAAACAGCGTGCCACACATGACGGGGAACACGACCTCGCCGGGAAAATACTGCGTGGCGATGACGGCGCCCGAAGAGATGTTACGCATGCCGCAGGTAAAGC
>URJD01000190.1 GCA_900548075.1 uncultured Collinsella sp. | reverse complement strand
ACGGTGCCGCGGATGAGCGCCGGGAACTCGGCGTAGGGGGCGTTGTAATAATCCTCGGGCGTCTGCTTAAACAGGCGCATGGGCTACCTCCTTTGGTTGATGAGGTCCTCGATGATACGAACGACCTCGTCGATGGTGTGGGCGGTGGAGTCGACGTGCACGGCGTCCTCGGCGGGCACGAGCGGGGCGACCTCGCGGCTGCTGTCGAGCTTGTCGCGCTGCTTAAGGGCGTCGAGGGTCTCGTCGACCTCGGCCTCGAGCTGCTCGGACGTGAGCGGCTGGGCGTCGTTTTGGTGACGCTGCAGCACGCGGCGGCGGGCACGCTCGCGCGGGTCGGCGGTCAGGAAGACCTTGACCTGCGCGTTAGGGAACACGACGGTTCCGATGTCGCGACCCTCGGCCACGATATCGCGGTCCTCGGCGGCGCGGCGCTGGTGGATGAGCATGGCCGCGCGCACGCCCGGGTAGGCCGAGACCTTGGAAACGTTGGCGTCAACCTGCGGAGTACGAATGGCGGCCGAAGCGTCCTGGCCGTCAATGGTCAGGCGCGTGTCCTCGCCGGTACCGTTGGTAAAGCGGATTTCGATCTGCTCGGCGAGGGCATCGATGGCTGCCTCGTCGTCCAGGTCGATGCCGCGGTCGAGCGCGGCGAAGGTGACGGCGCGATACATGGCGCCCGTGTCGAGCTTGTTAAAGCCAAGCTGACGGGCGATCTCCTTGGCGATAGTGGACTTGCCGGAACCGGCGGGGCCGTCGATGGCGACGATCATGCAATGCTTCCTTTCAATGGTTGACGTGCTGATATGGTTCGCGGGCGTTGGGGCGCGGCGGGTTGCCTAGCCCGTGTAGCGCTCGCGGTAGGTGTTGCGCTTGGGTGCGGAGCCGTGGCTGCCGTGGTGACGCGTGCGGCTGGCGGGGGTGTCTTGGGGCTTGTCGCCGTTGCGCTTGGCGCTCGCCTGCTTGGGCGGGATGCCGCCGCTTTTGAGGATCTGCACTTCGCGGTCGGTGAGCTCGCGCCACGAGCCCTTGGCCACGCCCTCGAGCTCAAGGCCGGCAAAGTTGCAGCGATGCAGACGGATTACCGGATGGTGAATCTTGCCCAGCATGCGCTTGACCTGGTTCTTGCGGCCCTCGCGAATGATGACCTCCACGGAGGTGGTGCCGGGCTTGACGCCTTGCGGAGCCACGGCCACGGCCTCGCGCGCGTTGATGACTCGGCAGATTGCCGGCTGGCATAGGCCGTCGTCGAGCTCGATGCCACGGCGGAGCGGATCTAGATCGCGGTCGGTCAGCTGTCCGTCCACGAGCGCTTGGTAGGTCTTGTAGACATGCTTGCTGGGGTGCAGCAGGTCCTGCGATAGGTCGCCGTCGGTGGTAAAGAGCAAAAGGCCCGTGGTGTCGCGGTCCAGGCGACCCACCGGGAAGAGCCCCGGAAAGCGGTTGCGCGGGACCAGGTCGGCCACGCAAGGGCGCTCCTGCGGGTCGCTCATGGTGGTGAGGTAGCCGGTCGGCTTGTAAAGCATCAGGTACACGGCGCCCTGGTTGAGCTTGACGGGCATGCCGTCGACCTCGATATGGTCGCGGTCGACATCGACCTTGGTGCCCAGCTCGGTCGCGACCTGGCCGTTGACGGTCACGCGGCCGGCGGTCATCAGGTCCTCCGAGCCGCGGCGGCTCGCCACGCCCGCGCGCGCCAAAAAGCGCTGCAGGCGCATGGTGTGCGGATAGACGGGCTGGGCGTCGGTTGCGGGTACTGCGTTGCCCATGGCGCGCGTCTCCCCCACTTCGTTAGTCCTCGTCATGCAAATCCTCCGAGGTCTCGTCGACGACCAGGGTCTCCAAGTCCTCGACTGCCTCAACATCTTCAACATCGGTATCGAGCAGTTCACGCTCTTCGTCCAGGTCCTCGGCCTGCTCCTCGAGCGTGGACTGAATGCTGCGGCCGCTCAGGCGCTCGCGGATAAACTGGCGCGACTGCTCGTCGGGGGCAAACTGCTCCAGATCGGGCAGGTCGCGGGTGGAGCGCAGGCCGAACTTCTCCAAAAAGGCGTTGGTCGTGCCGTAGATGATGGCCTGGCCGCGCTCGGGGTCGCGGCCGAGCTCGCGCACCAGACCCTTGTCCACGAGCGACGCGATGACGCCGTCTGAGTTGACGCCGCGGATGCCCTTGACCACCTCGCGCGTTACGGGCTGGTGGTATGCGATAACGGCCAGGGTTTCGAGCGCCGCTTGCGATAGCTTTTGCGTGTCCCAGCTCAACACATAGGCCTCGACCACGTCGTGGTAGGCGGGGTGCGTAAACAGGCGCCAGCCGCCGGCGACCTCGCGCAGCTGAAAGCCGCGGTTGGCCTCCTCGTACTCAACCTTGAGCTCGGCGAGCAGCGACGCGCACTCGCCCGGGGCGATATCCAGCGCACCTGCCAGCGCGGGTGCGCTGACGGGGTCGCTCGACACCAGCAACAGCGCCTCGAGGGCGCCTTTGAGGCTGTTTGCCTCCAGCGTGGAAAGGGTTGACATGGTTGCCGCTCCTATTCGGTGAGCTCGGGGCCCTCGCCGGGCACGTATGCCTCGGCGCCCTCGACGCGGTTGAT
>URJD01000189.1 GCA_900548075.1 uncultured Collinsella sp. | reverse complement strand
CCGCGCGTAAAAATACAGATCTATACCGTATGTGTATGCAGATAGTCCTTCAAAAACAGGATCGCCTGCCGGTAGCCCTCGAACCCGAGCCCCATGTACGTCTTCACGCAGGCGAGCCGCGCGTAGGAGATCTGCCGGAAGTCCTCGCGCTGCCTGACGTCGGACAGATGGACCTCGACCGCCGGGATGGCGACCGCCTTCAGAGCGTCCAGGATCGCGACGCTCGTGTGCGTATAGGCGGCAGGGTTGATGACGATGCCGTCATACACGCCGTAGGCCGCCTGGATCTCGTCGACGAGCGTGCCCTCATGGTTCGACTGAAAGACCTTACACCCGAAGCCCGCCTCCCGGCAGGCCGCTTTGCAGAAGGCCTCAAGTGCGGCGTAGTTCTGCGTGCCGTAAATGGCCGGCTCACGCAGGCCGAGCAGATTGAGATTCGGTCCGTTCAAAATCAGCAGCTGCATCCGAGTACCTCCAGAATTTGCGCGGCCGCCGCCTCCGGCGTGCCGTTGTTGTCGATCATCGCATCCGCGAAGCGGGCATAGAGCGGCTTCCGCTGCGCGTAGATCGTCTGCGCGCCCAGCGCCTGCGAGACCGGCCGTCCCGCGGACGGCAGCCGCTCGAGCGCACGCTGCAGGCAGAAGATCTCGCCGTTCTGGTGCAGCAGCGGGTAGTTCTCGTCACGCGTGACCACGCCGCCGCCGGTGGAGAGCACCAGGCCGCTGCGCTTGGAGATGTCGAACAGCGCCGCCGTCTCCTGCTCGCGGAAGGCCGCCTCGCCGCGCTCGACGATAAAGTCGGCGCAGGGCATGCCCAGGCGCTCCTCGAGGGCGCGGTCCAGGTCGATGTGCTCTCGCCCCGTGAGCAGGGCAATCTGCTCGCCCACGCGGGTCTTGCCCGAGCCCGGCATACCGATCAGCGCGATGTTCTGTTCGTGGCGTGACAGGCGCTCCGTTACGTCCAGAATGCGCTCACGCGGAGTGACCTGGCCGGTGTAGCGCTCAACGGCTTGCGCCGCCTGGGCCACGAGCATCAGCAGGCCGCCGATGCAGGGGATGCCGCGGCGCTCGGCCTCGAGCATCAGGCCCGTGCGTGCAGGGTTGTAGACAATGTCGATGACGCCCTCGAGCGCATCGAGCCCCTCGAGCGTGCAGGGGGCATCGGGACAGTGGGGGAACATTCCGGCGGGCGTGCAGTTGACGAGCAGGGCAGCGTCGGACTGCTGCGAGATATTGTCGTAGTTGACCTCGCTCGTGCGGCCCACGGGCACGACGGTGGCGCCCAGATCGCCGAGCACCATACTGGCCGTAGTACCCGCGCCGCCGGTGGCACCGAGCACGAGAGCCTTCTTGCCGGCGACCTCAACCCCCAGCTCCTCGACAAGGCACTGAAAACCGAAGTAGTCAGTATTATCGCCGCGCAGGCGGCCGTCGGGCAGGCGCTTGATTGTGTTGACGTTGCCCATGCGCTCGGCGAGCGGGCTCAGCTCGTCCAGGTATTCCATGACGGCGCGCTTGTAGGGGATGGTCACGTTGGTGCCCTCCCATTCGTCACCCGTCATAAAAGCCTGGAGGTCCTCGGGCTCGCGCTCAAAACGCACATACTCGAGCCCCGCGAGCTCCTTGTAGATGGTCGGGGTGTAGCTGTGGCCCAGCACGCGGCCCAGCACGCCGTAGGGGCGGGTTGCGGCGACATCGGTCATCTAGAGCACCTCCGTGTAACTGCCAAAGTAGGTGAAGCTCTCGCACACGTCGTCGATGGAATCGAGCAGGTTATCGAGGGCCTTGCTGCCAAAGGGGCAGTCCAGGTCAAAGTAGAACATAAACTCAAAGTCGTGCCCGGGGATGGGGCGGCTCTCGAGCTTGATGAGGTTGATATTGAGCGCGTAGAAGCGCTCGAGTACGCGATAGAGTGCACCCGGCTCGTTGGCCGTGGTGATCATGAGCGAAGTGCGGTTGGCGCCGGGATAGACGCGCGGCTCGCGGCTGATGACGACAAAGCGCGTGTAGTTGTTGTCCGAGTCCTGGATGTTGGGCTCCAGCACCTCCAGGCCATAGAGTGCCGCGCAGCTGCGCGATGCGATGGCGGCAACATCGGTGTGCTCGGAGCTGGCGACCATCTCGGCCGACATGGCCGTATTGGGGTATTTGGTGGCGTGTAGGTCGTGGGCTTCGATAAAGCCGGCGCACTGGGCGATAGCCTGGCCGTGGCTGTAGACCTCGCGTATGTCCGCGAGCTTGGTGCCGGGTTTGACGAGCAGGTTGTGGTCGATCTTGAGACGCAGCGAGCGCACGATATGGAAGTCGAACTGGGCGAGCAGGTCGTAGACAGCGTTGACCGAGCCGGCGGTGGAGTTCTCGATGGGCAGTACGCCAAACTCGCAGAAGCCGTCGCGCACGGCGCACATAACGCCTTCGAAGGTCTCAAAAAACGCGATGTCGGGCACGTCGAAGAGCTTGCACGCGGCGATTTGGCTGTAAGCGCCCTCGACGCCCTGACAGGCGACGGTGGCCGTCTGGGGGAAGGGTGTGTCAAAGGCCACGGCCGTGGCGTGGGCCTTTTGCGAGACGGTGATGCCCTTGAGCTCGTTGATGTAGC
>URJD01000188.1 GCA_900548075.1 uncultured Collinsella sp. | reverse complement strand
CCATAAAGCCGCGAGCCTCGGGACCCACGACCTTGGTGATGCCCATGCCGGCAAAGTGCTCGGCGAGGGCATCGGTCATGGCTTTGAGTGCCTCGGGATTGCCAAAGAGCGGCGTGATGTCTTTAAAGATGACTCCGGGCTCGGGATAGTCGGGGATGTCGACGATTTGAGATTCGAAGTCGTACATTGTATGACCTTTCAATGGGTTGCCGGATAAGCGGCAGCTGTTATTTGCCCGCGGTGGCGGTTCCGGTTTGCGAAGGGGCGACGACCTTGAGCGGCTTTACGAGAGAATCCTCGTGTGAAGCCGGCGCAGCTATCTCTTCGTTTTTGGCCTTGGTGGACTCGGAGCGAGTGATTTCCTCATCGAGTGCATCGATGTCGGCGTCCTCGACCACGGCGTTGAGCGACTCAAAAACGCGGTTCTTGAGCAGCGCGGTGTGCACGCCCTCCGTCAGGTCATGAAGCTTCTTAAACGCACGTTCGAGCTTGGCATCGCGCTCGTCATCGGAGGTATCCATGCCGAGCATACTCACGAGCACCTGCTCAAACATCGAGGACTCGCGGTTGGCGGAAGACACGTATTGACGCAGGTTGCGCGGCTCGATATGGAAGCGTGACAGCTCGGAGCAGTAGCGGATGATTGGAAAATCGCGACCATCGACGAGCTCACGATTCTGCGGACTCTTGATGATGCGAATGAGGTCGTTCTCGGCGAGCGAGCGGATAAACGAAATCTCGACGCCCAGCATATCGGGAATGGTCTCGATGGGATGCAGCTTTTGCTTAGTCTCCTTGGGCTCCGTCTTGAGCGGAACATCGGACAGCAAGCCCACCTCGTAGGCGAGCGTTGACAGGTCCGTGGCGTTTTCCAAGCGCTGCTTAATTACGTTCAGCGGCATATAGCGGGTCTTCTGCAGGTGCAGAATGACCTCCAGACGATCAACGTCCTCTTTGGAGTACTGACGGTATCCCTTAGGCGTACGATGAGGGGTAATGAGCCCCTCATCCTCTAGAAATCTAATTTTTGAGTTCGAAAGATCGGGGTATGCGCCTCGAAGAAGGTTGACGACTTGACCGATACTCAGATAGTTGCGTTCGGCCATGCCCTATTCACCGGTTTCGATGCGCTCCGGCGTGCTCTCGTGGTAGATGAGCGTAAACGTACCGATCTGGACGGAAGAACCGTCGTGCAGCGGGGCTGCATTGACGATGGCACCGTCGACCCAGGTGCCATTGAGCGAGCCCAAGTCCTCGATGCGAGCGCCGAGGCCCTCGCGAATAATGCGGGCGTGGCTGCGCGAAACGGTCATGTCATTGAGGAAGATGCCGTTCGCAGGATCGCGGCCGATGGTGGTCACGTCGTCCTCGAGCTCAAAGGCGGCACCAGTCTGCGGACCCTTGACGATGGACAGAACGGGGGCGGTGATGCGCACGTTGGCCATGAGGTCGGGAACGGTGACATCGCTTGAAGGCACGCGGAATACGCAGGTAGCGTCAGCAGTCTTATCATTCTGAGGCATATTGTTAACCATGTTGTCCATGACAACCCCTAACTTATCGCGGACGTGCCGCAAATAATGAACCGTACGTAATCATACCCCAACGAATCAGTCTTCGATTTCAGGGTTCAGAAAGTCGATGTCCTCGTCCTCGGGATGCGCGAGAGCCTGTTTAATGGCCGCTCCGCCCTTAATGGAGTAGATGACAGCCGTGAGCATGGAGAAGATCACGCCGCCGTACACAAAGAAGATGCCGAGGGGCACCGAGCTTCCGTTGAGGCCCGGGAAGGCCGTGAGGGTTGAAGGTAAAAGATGCAGTCCGTCAATAACGGGGAAACCGAGCAGCATGAGCGAGAAGCCGGTCATGAGCAGCGCTGTCGCAATCTTTCCGGGGAAGACGACGTCAATGGGACGAGGGTGGTAATGGCGAACGATAAGTGTGCCGATGCCCAGATAGATGTCACGGCCGATAATGAGCACGCAGACCCAGATGGGTAGCTCTCCGCGGACCACCAGTCCAAGTACGCCGGTGAACAGCAGCGCACGGTCACAAATGGGATCCATGACCTTGCCGAGCCACGAGACCGTTTTAGTCATGCGGGCAATCTGACCGTCCATCCAGTCGGTGGAGGCCGCAACGGCGTAGATAACGATGGCGATGACGCGGTTGTTGTCCGTCACAAACAGGTACAGAAATACCAGGGTGAGGATCAGGCGCGTAAAGGTGATGAAATTGGAGATCGTAAAGATCTTATTCGACGGGTAATCGGAAGTGCCGATAAGCTCCTTTTTGATCTTCTTTTTGATGCCCACAGGACTCCCCCGCTGGTTAACGACAAAACTTTCGATACTATACCCGTTCCGGCGATGTCTATCCAGCGAAGCCATAGAGAGTCCAGACATGTGGAGGGCGCCTCTGGGCTGCGCTGGATTCTGCATTTGTGTACATCAGCCTCCAAAAGCGACATTTTTCGGCTTCTTTGGTGGCTGGTTTACACGTTTTGATTCGGTGATTACATCGATCGGGAAAGTTGTTGCTTTAAGCAAATGCGTGCGGGTCGAGATTGGCTGGCACCAAAAGAGCCCATCGGCCGTTACGGCTTCGTTAGAAACGCGCCCCACCATGGATGGTGAACCCGAAAG
>URJD01000187.1 GCA_900548075.1 uncultured Collinsella sp. | reverse complement strand
GCAACCTGATCTGCATCCGCATCGTCGCTCAACGCCGCGGCATGGACAAACTCAACACCGGCAGCCTGCAGAGCGCGCTTGATCGCGCCCGAAACCATCCTGGTATTACCGCTCCTGCTGTTGACCACCAAAGAGCACGTCATAGTCACGTTGCCTCGTTTCCCCCAAAACTAAAGCCACTAATGCAATTTATTAGATGAATATCTTAGTACTAACGTGACAGATGTAAACCACCGTCTGCCGATTGATTCATTTGCCCCACGTCTTGCCTACTGGGCGAATTGGCTGCGGTAGAGCTCGGCGTAAAAGCCGCCTGCCGCGAGCAGTTCATCGTGCGTGCCGCGCTCGATAATCTCGCCATCGCGCATTACCAGGATGCAATCGGCGTTGCGAATCGTCGACAGGCGGTGTGCCACGACAAAGCTCGTGCGGCCAGCCATAAGCTCATCGAATGCCGCCTGCACCTGCAGCTCGGTGCGGGTATCGATGCTCGAAGTCGCCTCGTCCAGCAGCAGAATCGCCGGATCGGTGAGCATGACGCGCGCGATGCACAGCAGCTGTTTTTGACCTTGGCTAAACGTGCCGCCGCCCTCGCCGATCACTGTATCGTAGCCGCCTGGCAGCTGCACGATAAACTTATGCGCATGAGCGCGCTTGGCGGCCTCGACAATCTGCTCGCGCGTGGCATCGGGGCAACCGTAGGCAATGTTTTCGGCCACCGTGCCCTTAAACAGCCAGGTGTCCTGCAGCACCATGCCAAAGGCGCGGCGCAGGCTCGCACGCGTGTAGTCGCGCGAGGAGCGACCATCGACCGCGATGCGCCCAGCATCGATATCGTAAAAGCGTAGCAGCAGGTTGATGAGCGTCGTCTTGCCACAGCCCGTGGGACCGACCAGGGCAAAGCGCGTGCCGAGCTTGGCCTCGATGCAGATATCCTGCAGCAGCTTGCGGTCGGGAACATAGCTAAAGTCCACATGCTCAAAGGCGACCTCGCCCTGCGGGGCCGTGAGCTCAACGGCATCCGCAGCATCGGGCTCCTGCTCGCGCGCATCGAGCAGCGCAAACATGCGGCGCGCCGAGGCGTACGCGGTCTGGATCTGCGTAATGACGTTGGTGACCTCGTTGAACGGCTTGGTGTACTGGTTGGCATAGGACAGGAAGATCTGCACGCCGCCCACCGTAAGCGCCGCGGGCACGCCCGTGATCACGCCCACGCAGCCGATCACAGCGACCACGGCATAGATGATGTTATTGATAAAGCGCGTGCCGGGGTTGGAGAGCGAACCCATGAACTGCGCGCGCTCGCCCGCGGTGTAGAGCTCGGCATTGAGGGCATCGAAGCGCTGCTGGGCGTTGGGGCCATAGGCAAAGGCGTCGACCAACTTCTGCTCGCCTACGTACTCCTCGATATGACCACCGAGCTGACCCTGAATGCGCTGCTGTGCCGTAAAGCTTTTGTTGGAGAGCTTGGCAATAGCACCGGCTGCAAAAATGGAAAGCGGCGTGACGAGCACCACCACGAGCGTCATGGTCAGGTTGATGGAAAGCATAAACGCGAGCGTGCCAACGATGGTAATAACACCGGTGAAGAGCTGCGTGAAGCCCTGCAGCAGACCGTCGCCCACCTGGTCGACGTCGTTGACCACGCGGCTCATGAGGTCGCCGTGGGCATGGCCGTCGATAAAGCTGAGCGGCATACGGCTGAGCTTGTCGCTCGCCTCCACGCGCATGTCGCGCACCGTCTCATAGGACAGGCGGTTGACGCAGTAGCCCTGCAGCCACTGGAAGGCAGCGGCACCCACCACGACGAGCGCGAGTTTGGTAACGAGCGGCAGCAGTGCATCGAAATCCACCTGGCCCGCAGCAACAATCAGGTCGATGCCCTCGCCGATAAGGATAGGCGTGTAGAGCTGCAGAATCACCGAGATGGCGGCGCTCACGAACGACGCCGTAAACGAAATACGGTGCGGACGGACGTAGCCCATCAGGCGGCGGGTCACCGCGCCCACGGGATAGCGCTCGGGGTCACCGGGCTGGCGCGGACCGTCGCCCAGGTCGTTGAGGTTATCGTTACCGGACACGTTGGCCGTCATCGTGGCGACCGAACCGGAGGAAGTGTACGGATTCATTTAGCATCCCTCCTTTGCGCAGACGGATGCGGGGGCGGTCGGAGCGCCTGGGGCGGGCGCGGGCCTTAGGGTGGGCGCGGGCGCCGCGCCCCCCTGCTGGCCCTCGAGCTCCTCGCGGCGCAGCTGCGACTGGCAAATCTCGCGATAGAGCTGGCAGGTCGCGTACAACTCGTCATGCGTGCCCAGGCCCGCAACCGAGCCGTGGTCGAGTACGCAAATCATGTCGGCATCGCGAACGGTCGAGACACGTTGGCTCACGATGACGGTCGTGAGCGGCAACCCGCCCTCGGCGGCGCCGCGCACGCTGCGCTCGCGAATGGCATGGCGAAGTGCCGCATCGGTCTTAAAGTCGAGCGCCGAGGCGGAGTCGTCCATAATCAGGATCTGCGGCGAGCCCACCAGAGCACGCGCGATGGTCAGGCGCTGACGCTGGCCACCGCTGAAGTTCTTGCCGCCCGCCTCGACCGGGGCATCCAAGCCCTGCGGCTTGTTGCGCACGAACTCGCTCGCTTGCGCCATATCGAGCGCCGCCCAGAG
>URJD01000186.1 GCA_900548075.1 uncultured Collinsella sp. | reverse complement strand
TCGAAGGCTTACTTGATGAGCTATCTCAAGTTCAACGGGTTTAATAGCTAGCCGACGTATAAAACGGGCGGGACAAAGAGCCATCTGTCGCTTTGTCCCGCCCGTATTTTTGCTTGGTTGGACTTTATTTGCCCGAAGCTACGCCCATGCCGTAGCCGATGATCAGGCCGTGCATCTCGGCGTAATAGGAATCCAGGCCGTTGCAGGGCATGATGATGGTCTTGGAACCGGGCCAATGCTCGACTATGCGGTCAGCAAGCGCCTGGGCTCCAGCTTCGTTCTCAACGTGATCGATAACGACCTCGCCGCCCGTAAAACCCTCGGCTTCCATGGTGTCGATGATCTTGTTGAGCATCTTCTTTTCGCCACGAGTGTGTCCGACGAGTTCGATTTTACCTGCCTCACTCGCCGTGCCCAAAATGCGGATATTGAGCTTGTTGGCAATGACGCCGGCTGCCTTAGGGATACGTCCGGCTTTGGCGAGGTTTTCGTAATTGCACAAACTGAAGAGGATTTTGCTGTTCTGTTCAAGGCTATCGAAGTATGCGCAAGCATCCTCGAATGAGACATTCGGATTGCTTGCAAGATAGCGGTCGAACAGCAGGAAAATGAGGTCCATTTTACCGCCAGCTGCGCGTGAATTGACTAGATGAATCTGTCGGTCCGGTTCCTCGGCAAGAACCATATCGCGAGCCGTGGCTGCCGCGTTGTAGCTGCCCGACACGCCCTCAGAGATTGGCATGCAGATGGTCTTGTCTGCCAATTTGAAGAGCTCGGCCCACTCCCCTACGCTGGGACAAGCGCTTGAAGAAGCGTTCGTCTCCGCCTGAACAGCGCAGTTGAGCTCATGAACATCGAGCGAAAGGTCATCGATGAATTCACGCTCCCCCACTCGAATTTTGAGGGGCGCAAATGCAAAGGTGGTATGGGGTGCGGTCGGTTGCCAATCGCGGAGGTTGCAGCTTGAATCTGAGATAAGTGCCCAGCTCATAGAGGGTCCTTTCTAATTGCTCCCATACAATTATAGCCTTCTTGCTGACCGATTGGGCCGCTATCTAGTATTCAAAACTAGATAGCGGCCCGCACGAAAGGCAAAAGAATGGACCCCATGACTCAAAGCCACGAGGTCCACATTCACACGCCGTGTAAGATGACTTAGTAACGCACGAAGATATAGTTATTGTTCATGCCGGCGGCAACGGAGCTGATGATAACACCCGTGTTGTAGTCGGAAGCATGAATCATCTGACCACCACCGATGTAAATGCCGGTGTGGTACGAGTTGACCACAACGTCACCGGGCTGCGGATCGGACACACGCGTCCAGCCCATAAAGGTGCCCGTGGTGCCCAGGCGGCAATAGCGACCAGTGAGGCAATAACTAACAAAACCAGAGCAGTCGAAGCTGTTCGGGCCAATTCCGCCCCAGGAATAAGCGCAACCAAGCTTGCTGTATGCACGCGAGACAACAGAACCGCCATCGACGGACTGGCTCGGAGCAGAAGGCGTCGGAGCCGGAGCAGGCGTAGAGGGCTGCGGCGTCGGAGCAGGTGCCGGCGTAGGAGCCGGAGTGTTGCCGCCCTGGTTGTTATTATTGCTGGTCTGGCCACCGTTGTTGGTGTTCTCGGTCGTACCGGCAGTCTCGTTGCTCACCGTGGCCTTCTCGGCGGTACTGGCGTTGATACCGGCCTGCAGCGCGGCGTTGGCCTCGGCCTCAGCGGCAAGCTCGGCCTGCAGCTGTGAATCCAGGGAGTTTACGACGTTCTGGGCCTCAGCCTGCTGAGCGTTAAGCTCGTCGACCTTCTTTTGCGTGGCGGCGACGTTCTTCTCCTGCTCGGCCTGCTTATCGGTGAGCTGCTGTTTAAGCTCCTTGACTTCCTGAATGGTCTGAGCCTGCTTATCGGAAACTTTGCCGTAGTAGAACAGACGGTTGAGCATATCGCTCAGGTCATCGACACCCGTCAGAACCTGAAGCAGGCTCAGACCGCCGGTTTTGTACTCGCCGGCGACATAGGTCGAGAGCTTGGCCTGACCATCGGCGATCTCCTGCTGCTTCTGCGTGATCTCGCCGGCA
Source organism: uncultured Collinsella sp. (assembly GCA_900548075.1). GTDB lineage: Bacteria > Actinomycetota > Coriobacteriia > Coriobacteriales > Coriobacteriaceae > Collinsella. Next base: position 640 of record URJD01000186.1, on the reverse strand, counting down.
GTTTGATCGAGCGCCTGCGTCTGCGTGGCGAGCTCATCGTAAATCTGCTGGGTTTGGGTACCGATCTGCTCGAGCTTCGTACGAGCAGCGGCAAGGTCGGATGCGGTATCGGCGTAGGCAGGAGCCGCGAGGCCCAAGCCCAAAACACAAGCGAGGGTTGCCGTAGCAGCGCAGCGTGCCATGTTTTTGTGCGTGTTTGCTGTGCGCATGTAGCTTCCTTTCCAGTAACTAAGGGTAACGGCTAGTCCACCGTCACCAGGCTAAAGAGCTCCACATCGTCATCAGACGGCGTGAGCTTCTCGCGCGGGTTGAGAAACGCAAGCTCAAGTATACAACCGTAACCGATAAGCTTTGCGCCCATATCTCGCACCAGTTTACCTGTTGCCTCGACGGTTCCGCCCGTCGCGATCAAGTCGTCCAGAATCAACACGGTATCTTTAGAGCTGATAGCGTCGGCATGGATCTCAATTGAATCGGTGCCGTACTCGAGCTCGTAGCTCTGGCTCACGGTCTCGCGCGGCAGCTTGCCCGGTTTACGTGCGGGAACAAAGCCGGCGCCAAGGGCTACAGCTACCGGTACGCCAACCATAAAGCCGCGAGCCTCGGGACCCACGACCTTGGTGATGCCCATGCCGGCAAA
>URJD01000185.1 GCA_900548075.1 uncultured Collinsella sp. | reverse complement strand
GTGCGCCAAAGCCTCGCTATCTGGGAGGAGCTCGGCTTTGAGTTCGACGCCATCTCGACCGGCTTTATCGTGACCGAGGAAGAGACGCGCATCATCTCGGACTTTTGCCACCGCCGTGCGCAAAAGGGCACCAAGGTGTTCGTCGACCCCATCATGGGCGACAACGGCAAGCTCTATGCGGGCGTGCCCGAGTCCACGATTGGCCTTATGCGGCATCTGCTGGAGTGCGCAGACTACGCGGTGCCCAACTATACCGAGGCGTGCCTGCTTGCCGATAGGCCTATCGCCGAGCAGATTACGCCCGATGAGGCCCGCGCTCTTGTGGACGCCGTGCGTGAGCTGGGTGCCAAGTCTGTGGTCATTACGAGCGCCGTAGTCAATGGCACGAACGCGGTTATCGGTTACGACCATGTGGCGGGGGAGTACTTTACGATTCCCTTTGAGCTCATTCCGGTCTATTTCCCGGGCACGGGCGACACGTTCTCGGCGGTGCTCGTCGGCCGCGTGATGGCCGGTTGGAGCCTGCAGCGCGCAACGGCCGATGCCATGCGTGTGGTGGCTGAGCTTATCGAGCGCAATGCCGACCAGGAGGACAAGTCCGCCGGCCTGCCCATCGAGGCCTGCCTGGATGTGATTGACCATGAGTAGCGCCGACGAGAGCGGTACCGAGGCAGCGGGCGAGAACAAGCCGCTCGGCGCGCCGCGCGGTAAGCGTCCGCGTATCCGCATTAGCTGCGTGGACCAGCTGGGGACGTGCCGCTGCCATCATGGTCACAAGCCGGGCGATGTCTTCGACTTCGATCGCGATCGCGGCAAGATGTGCGCCATGGCCTGCCACGTGGGCTTTCCCTATATCGATATCCTGCGCTATGGCGGAACCGTGCCTGGCAACGAGCCTGGTACGGCAAAGTTCTGCTGCCCCGAAGTCGATACACTGAACGTCTGGCTTGCCGAGATCGTTGACGAGTAGTCGAGCGCAATGTGACAAAGGGACAGCCCCTTTGACACATTCGCCGGTGGTGCCCCTTCTTTTGCTTATAATCTCAAATCTCTGCATATCATCCGATTTTAGGTTCTAAAAATTCTGCGTTTCATCGATAATCAAGCATATAAAACTTTGCATTTCATTCGATGACACCGAGGGGAGAGCCTATGCTGCGTAGGAAAATAGCGGCAGAGCTGGAGCGTTGGCTGAAGTCTTCCGAGCAAAAGGCCTTGTTCATTACGGGTTCTCGCCAGATTGGCAAAAGCTATTCGATTCGCGCATTTGGCAAAGCCAACCATGCAACCTACATCGAGCTTAACCTCATGGAAAACCGCCAGGCAAAAGATGCTCTTCTCGAGGCGCGGGATGCCGATGATTTCATCAGCAGGGTGACGCTTCTTTCGGGAAAGTCGATTGCACCAGGCAAAACGCTTGTGTTTATCGATGAGGTCCAGGAGGCCCCCGACATCATGACGATGGCAAAGTTCCTTGTTGAGGACGGGAGGTGTCGCTGGGCGTTTTCGGGGTCAATGCTCGGGACTCAGTTCAAGGGCGTCAGGTCCTATCCCGTGGGGTATGTTCACGAGCTTAGGATGTTCCCGCTCGATTTTGAGGAGTTTTGCTGGGCAATCGGGGTGAGCGAGGGGGCTCGCCAAACGATACGTGACGCGTGTATCAGCGAGAGGCCCATTCCTGATTACATTCATGACGCGATGATGGCAAACTTCAGGACCTATACCGTTGTCGGCGGAATGCCGGAGGTCGTGCAGCGTTTCCTTGACACGCAGGGCGACCTTGCCTCTGTTCGTCAGCTACAGTCAGAGCTCAACGAACAGTACCGGCGGGATATCTCCAAGTATGCAAGCGGGCGAGCCCTTCAGGTGCAGAGCATCTACGATCAGCTCCCTATTATGCTCGAGGGCGAAAACAAGCGCTTCGTGCTCAATTCCATTGACCCCAAGGCTCACTACGAGAAGTATCAGCGAGATTTTGTATGGCTTGTCGATGCCGGCGTTGCTCTCAAAGCCGATATCGTAACCGAGCCAAAATCGCCCCTGCTCAAGACGGCACGGCCATCGCAGTTCAAGCTATATCAATCGGATACGGGCATGTTGATGGCGCGCTACCCCGTTGGAGTCGCCCAAGCGGCGTATCTTGATAGCAAAGAGCCCAATCTGGGCGGCATTTACGAAAACGTGGTGGCCCAGCAGCTGGCTGCCCAAAATCGCCAGCTTTACTACTATCAGACAAAAAAGCGCGGTGAAGTGGACTTTGTGGTCGATGGACCGGATGGGACGGCTGTTCCGATCGAGGTTAAATCGGGCTCCTATTACCACGCGCACGCTGCGCTCGGTCATGTGCTTGATACGGCTGAATATGGCGTAAGGCTCGGGATTGTTTTCTCGAGAGGCAACGTTGAGCGCAACGGAGCGGTTCTCTATTTGCCGCTATATGCGACCTGGGCCCTTTCGGATGTTTTGGGCGACTCCTGCGCCGAGGGGATAAAGCTGGAGGTCAAGCCGGTCTAGGGCCAGTCCCGAATGTGACAAAGGGGCAGTCTCTTTGTCACATTCATGAGCGTGGATTTTCTCCCGTTTAGGGCGCGGTTCGTGCGCCCACGAACCTACAGCTGCTCGAGCATGGCGGTGCAACCGTCGAGCACGTCGCGGTAGGTGGCATCGAAGTTGCCGGTGTACCAGGGGTCGGCCACGTCGCCGGGGCGCTCGGTCCAATCGAGCA
>URJD01000184.1 GCA_900548075.1 uncultured Collinsella sp. | reverse complement strand
GTACCCTGACGGTTGCCCTCGATACCTCCGATGCCCCGCAGGCCATGCAGGGCGCCGATGGTAACCTCACGGGCTACGCGGTCGACGCTGCCCGCGCCCTTGCAAGTCGCATGGGCCTCAAGGTTGCCTTCGTCGATGCTTCTTCTGCCGATTCCGCGCTTGGCGAAAAAAAGGCCGACATCTTCATTGGCGACATCAATTCTACGGATGGTGACATCAGCACGCTTGGTACTTGCCTGTACGACGCTGCGGCAGTGTTCGGAAAGACGAGCGACGGCGAGTCGTTAAGCGTTTCCACCGAAACGCTTAACACCGCTACCCTGGGCGTTCAGACCTCCTCGGCCTCGCAGGAAGCGCTCGCCAAGCAGAGCATCACGGCCAACCAAAAGACCTTCTCCAATATCAACGAGTGCTTTGAGGCGCTCGAGTCCGGCGAGATCGACTACGTGATTTGCGACTCCACGGCCGGCGGCTACCTTGCGCGCCTGATGAGCCAGATCTCTTACGTCGGCGCGCTCGAGACGCCCTCGACGCTCAGCGTCGCGGGCCTCGCGGCCAACGACGAGCTATGCCGTGCCGTGAGCGATGCCCTCGACGGTATCACGGTCGATGGCACGCTCGAGGCGGTCCACTCCGTCTGGTACGGCACGATGCCCTATGACCTCACCACCAAGACGGTCTCGGGCGCCGACGTGCAGCCGACCGACACCGGATCCAGCGAGTCCGCATCCTCCGATTCGAGCAGCGAGGGTGCAACCTCCGAGGATAAATCGTCCAGCCAGGAGGGCACTATCACCGACGACGACATTAACAAGCTCAATAGCTAGTTATTGCTAGGGGTGGCGTCTCCCATGCGCTAGGAGAGAGGCCTCTTCACGGTTTCAACACGCATTGCCGGGCTTTCCCAACAGGGGAGCCCGGCTTTTTCGTGTCCATAAAACCAGCAGGTCAAAGACATTTTTTAAGTACCAAACCAAAGTTGCCGTCGCTCTCCTATAGCGCACTTTGCCACAGAAAAGTGCGAGACTTCGGTATGCGGTATCAAGCAATCGTTATTCGGGTCTTTAGGAATCCGCGTGATTAAATGCACGGCAATGGGTACATAGCCAGTACAGTAAGTCCCCGAGGCAGATTGGAGCCACGTATGGATATCAAGGTTTCTGGACGCAAGACGACGGTAACCGATGCTCTGCGTGCGCATGTGGATGAGAAGATCGGCGAGGCGCTCAAGGTTTTCGATATCGAGCCCATGACGGTCGACGTTGTACTTCGCTATGAGAAGAACCCCTCGAACCCCAACCCGGCAATCGTCGAGGTTACGGTTCGTGCCCGCGGTTCGGTGATTCGCGTTGCCGAGCACGGCGCAGATATGTACGCCGCCATCGACCTCTCCGCCGATAAGGTCACCCGCCAGCTGCGCAAGTTCAAGACCAAGGTCGTGGACAACCGCCAGGGCGGTGCCAGCGCAGCGGATGTCGCACCGGTCGAGCGCGTCGAGGATCTGGCCGACCTGCTGCTGCCCGAGGAGGAGGACGACCTGCTCGTCCGCGAGAAGGTCATCGATGTCACCCCGATGACTGAGGAGCAGGCGCTGGTGCAGACCGATCTGCTCGGCCACGACTTCTACGTGTTCGAGAACGCGACGACTGGCCTCATCAATGTGGTGTATCACCGTAAGAATGGTGGATATGGCATCATCAAGCCCCGCATCGAAACGCTTGACGAGTAAAATACGTTAACTTGCATGAGTTAACGGCCGGCGGTCATCCCATGCGGATGGCCGCCTTTTTTACGTAAGGAGTCGCTTTGATGGACAAGGCTGCATCTACCGGCCATTCTGACCGCTGCCGCATCGTCGTCGATACCTGCTGCGACTTTAGCCCCGAGGTCGCCGCGAACCTCGATGTCGATATCTTGGGCTTCCCCTTTATCATCGATGGCGAGGAGCGCACGGACGATATCTGGTCGAGCATGAGCCCCAAGGAGTTCTACGACCGCATGCGCGCCGGCGCTCGCGTGTCTACCTCCGCCGTGTCGCTCGGTCGCTATATCGAGTTCTTTACCGAGTGCGCCAAAGAGGGCACGCCCACGGTCTACCTGTGCTTTACCTCGGCGCTGTCGTCGAGCTACAACTCCGCGTGCCAGGCGGCAGATGCCGTGCGCGCCGAGTATCCCGATTTTGAGCTGTATGTGGTCGACAACGCTCTGCCCTGTGCGACCGGCGAGCTCTTGGCGCTTGAGGCCGTGCGCCAGCGTTCGGCGGGACTGACCGCCAAGCAGCTGGTCGACTGGGCAAACGAGGCCAAGACCTATGTCCACGGCTACTTTACGCTCGAGAGCTTTGACGCCCTGGCTGCCGGCGGCCGCATTCCGCCCGCGGCAGCGCAGCTCACGGCTAAGCTCGATGTCAAGCCCGAGCTCTCCTACGACCTGGCCGGTTCGCTGTCGCTCATCGGCGTCAACCGCGGCCGCAAGAAGGCGCTCAAGTCCATCCTCAAATCGTTCCGCGAGAACTACGTGCCCGATCGCACCATGCCCATCGCCATCATGACGGCCGACGCCGAGAAGGACGGCGATTGGCTCGAGGCCGCCATCCGCAAGGAGGAGGGCTGCGCCGATGTCACCATCATCCGCAGCTCCGTGGGCCCTACAATCGGCTCGCACGTGGGCCCCGGCATGGTGGCTTGTGCGTTTTGGGGTAAGAACCGCGCCGACAAGGCGTCGCTTTCCGACCGCATCGCCC
>URJD01000183.1 GCA_900548075.1 uncultured Collinsella sp. | reverse complement strand
TTCAAACTTACTCGGACAGAACCGACTCGGTTTTGCCCGAGTAAACGCCATTCCATCAAATTGCGAACGATTGTTCGATGGATTTCGTGTTGGGTGGAATCGCCTACGGGCCGGGCTATGCTACCTTGACTATCTATACGACTTAAATGCACAAGAGGAAGCACCAAGAGAGCGAGCATGGCAAAAAACACCGCAAACTATGGTAACGACAGTATTCGTCAGCTCAAAGACGAGGAGCGCGTACGTCTGCGTCCCGCCGTCATCTTTGGCTCGGACGGACTCGATGGCTGTGCGCACGCCGCCTTTGAGATCTTGTCCAACGCCGTTGACGAGGCGCGCCAGGGCTACGGCAAGCTCATCACCCTTACCGCCTTTCGCGATGGCTCCATTCAGGTAGAGGACAACGGCCGTGGTTGCCCGCTCGACTGGAACCCCTCCGAGAAGCGCTTTAACTGGGAACTCGTCTTTTGTGAGCTCTACGCCGGCGGCAAGTACAACAACAACCAGGGCGGCGACTACGACTTCTCGCTCGGCACCAACGGCCTGGGTTCGTGTGCAACCCAGTACGCATCCGAGTACATGGACGTCACCGTCTGGCGCGACGGCAACAAGTACTCCCTGCACTTTAAGAAGGGCAAAGTCGTCGGCGCCAAAAAGAAGGCGCTCGAGATTGAGCCCAGCGACGAGAACCGCACCGGCACTACCATCAAGTGGCGTCCCGACCTCGAGGTCTTTACCTCCATCAGCATTCCCCACGATTGGTATCGCGAGACCATGCGCCGTCAGGCCGTGGTCAACGCCAACGTGACCTTCCGCCTGCGCATTGAGGGCGACGATGGCGAGTTTACCGAAGAGGACTTTTGCTATCCCAAGGGCATTGAGGACTACGTGCTCGAGAAGGTCGGTGCCGACTACCTCACCGAGCCCTTCTTTATCGAGGCCGACCGTCGCGGCCGCGATCGCGAGGACCTGCCCGACTACAACGTAAAGATCACCGCTTGCATGTGCTTCTCGCGCACCTTCATGATGCAGGAGTACTACCACAACTCGTCGTGGCTCGAGAACGGCGGCTCGCCCGAGAAGGCGGCTCGCAGCGCTCTGACCAGCGCCATCGATGCCTATATTAAGCAGCAGGGCAAGTACAACAAAAACGAGAGCGGCATTAAGTGGCAAGACGTCCAGGACTGCCTGGTACTGGTGACCAACTGCTTCTCCACCCAGACGTCCTACGAGAACCAGACCAAAAAGGCTATCAACAACCGCTTTATTCAGCAGGCCATGACCGCCTTCTTTAAGGAGCGCCTCTCGACCTACCTGATCGAGAACAAGGACGCCGCCAATAAGATCATGGAGCAGGTGCTCATCAACAAGCGTTCGCGCGAAAACGCCGAAAAGACGCGCCAGAGCATCAAGACCAACCTGCAGCAGAAGACCGATATGGCCAACCGCGTGCAGAAGTTCATCGACTGCCGTTCCAAGGACAAGAGCCGACGCGAAATCTACATCGTAGAGGGCGACTCGGCAGCAGGCGCCATTCGCACCTCGCGCGACGCCGAGTTCCAGGGCGTTATGCCCGTCCGCGGTAAGATTCTCAACTGCCTGAAGGAGGACTACCCGCGCATCTTTAAGTCCGACATCATCATGGACCTCATGCGCGTGCTGGGCTGCGGCGTGGAGATCAAGGACAAGCGCATCAAGAACCTTGGTGCCTTCGACCTGGACAACCTCAACTGGAACAAGGTCATCATCTGTACGGATGCCGACGTCGACGGTTATCACATCCGCACGCTCGTGCTTACCATGCTCTACCGCCTGGTGCCCACGCTTATCGACGAGGGTTACGTATATATCGCTGAGTCGCCGCTCTACGAGATCAACTGCAAAGAGAAGACCTACTTTGCCTACACCGAGCTCGAGAAGAACGGCATCCTTAAGGAGATCGGCGACCAGAAATGCTCGATCAACCGCTCCAAGGGTCTTGGTGAGAACGACCCGGACATGATGTGGCTCACCACCATGAACCCCGAGACGCGTCGCCTGATCAAGGTGGAGCCCGAGGACGTCACCAAGATGGAAACCATGTTCAACCTTTTGCTGGGCAACGACGAGGCGGGCCGCAAGCGCCATATCTCCGAGCACGGCAAGGAATACCTGGACCAGCTGGACCTGCAATAGCAGCAAATCGATAACGACGGCCCATAAGAAGTTCAAGAGGAAATCGTGGCAAAGAAGAAGACGAAGAACCAGCCAAAGAAAAAGCAGGTCAACGCCGAGAACGTCATCGGCCTGCACTCCGAGGTCACCGACCAGCCGATTACGCAGACGCTCGAGGTCAACTACATGCCTTACGCCATGAGCGTCAACGTCTCGCGTGCATTCCCCGAGATTGACGGCTTTAAGCCCTCGCATCGCAAACTGCTCTACACCATGTACAAGATGGGTCTGCTCAAGGGCGAGCGCCAGAAGAGCGCCAACATCGTGGGCCAGACCATGAAGCTCAACCCGCACGGCGACGCCGCGATCTACGAGACGATGGTGCGTCTGGCAACCGGCAATGAGGCGCTGCTCGCGCCGTTCGTTGAGTCGAAGGGCAACTTTGGCAAATACTATTCGGGCGACCTGAGCTACGCCGCCTCGCGTTATACCGAGGCCAAGCTCTCCCCCATCAGCGCCGAGATCTTCAAGGACATCGACAAGGACCCGGTCGACTTCGTCGACAGCTACGACGGCGCCATGAAGGAGCCGCGCCTGCTGCCCACCACGTTCCCCAA
>URJD01000182.1 GCA_900548075.1 uncultured Collinsella sp. | reverse complement strand
AGGTCGATGATGCCGTCAAAGTCCTCGCCCTCGCCCCAGGGAAGGGTCACGGCGCCCAGGCGCGTGCCAAAGCGCTCCTGCAGCAGGTCCATCGTGGTCGCAAAGCTGGCCTCGGAGCGCGACAGGCGGTTTACGAACACCGCACGCGCCAGGCGCAGGTCCTCGGCGGCATACCAGAGCTTAACCGTCGTAGGCTGCGGGCCGGCCTCGGCGTCGACCACAAACAGAGCCGTCTCGCAGACGCTCATCGCGGCAAAGGCGTCGCCGATAAAATCGGGGTAGCACGGGGCATCGAGCACATTGATGCGCGCGCCCTTCCAGTCGATTGGCGCAATGGTCGTCGAGATGGAGAATGAACGCTTGACCTCTTCAGGGTCATAGTCGAGCGTAGGCTTGGTGCCGTCGTGGCCGCCCAGGCGGGCGGTCTTGCCGGAAAGGTGGAGCATGGCTTCGGCGAGTGAAGTCTTGCCCACCCCGCCTTGGCCTACGAGCACCACGTTCCTTACGTTACCGGTCTTGGGAGCACCCATGATGACCTCCTTGCAGGGCCGCGCGCATTGCGCGACGCCAACGGGGAGAGTTCGCGGTCGATGCCATCCCGGGAGCAGCATGGTCGGCAGCCGAGCCGACTCACCCTCCAAATGTCCTATGCCACCACCCTACCCTCACGGGCGACCGTCCATGCACACCTTTCGGCACACGTATGAATACAGGCGGCGAGAGGAAGAGACAAGCTTGTGAGGCGATTATTGAACCCCGTCGATGCAAACAAAAAGCCGCCACAGACCGTAAGACCTGCGGCGGCTTCGCCTCAATTAATAGTTGAGTAAATACCTGAGCCTATCCCTCGATACGGCTCAAGAACTCACGGGTGCGCTGCTCGCGTGGATGGTCGATGACCTGCTCGGCAGGACCCTCTTCGACAATACGACCGCCGTCCATAAAGACCACGCGGTCGGCAACATCGCGCGCAAACTGCATCGCATGGGTCACGATCACCATCGTCATATTCTGCGCCGCAAGGTCTTTAATGACACGCAGTACCTCGGCCGTCAGCTCGGGATCGAGTGCCGAGGTCGGCTCGTCAAAGAACAGGATCTCCGGATCGAGCGCCAAGGCGCGGGCGATACTCACACGCTGTTGCTGGCCGCCCGAAAGCTCACATGGCACCTTGTTCTCGTTGCCCGTAAGCCCCATCTGCGCGATCAACTCGCGCGCACGAGCTTCCGCCTGCTCGCGCGGGCGCTTAAGCACGCGGATCGGCGCGTCGATGATGTTTTTCATCACGGTATAGTGCGGGAACAGGTTGTAATTTTGGAACACCAGGCCGAATCGCGAGCGTGCCCGCTTGGGCACATCGCCCTTCGCATAGACCGCGCCCGAGCCCGCATCCGTCGCAACGGCAAGGCCACCAAACGAGAGCGAGCCTCCGTCGAGTGTCTCGAGCAGCGTGGCACACCGCAGCAGCGTGGACTTGCCGCCACCCGAAGGCCCGATAATCGCCACGACCTCGCCACGCTTGACCTCGAGCGAGATATCCTTGAGCACCTCATTGCCGCCAAACGCCTTGCGCGCGCTTTCGATTTTCATCACTGAGTTAGTCATGATAATAGTCCAGCTTCTTTTCGGCGGCGCCCAGCAGCATCTCGACCACGAAGTTAAAGACCCAGTAGATCAGCGCTGCAATCGCAAACGGCACCATGCTCACCTGCGAGGCGACCAGCGCCTTGGCCGTCGAGAACATCTCGCCCACGCCGATGGCAAACGCCAGCGACGTGTCCTTGACCAGCGTGATGATCTCGTTGCCCATCGCCGGCAAAATTCGCTTGGCGACCTGCGGCATCACGATATACAGAAACGTCTGCGTGCGCGAATAGCCCAGCACCTCGGCGGCCTCGTATTGACCGCGCGGAATGGACTGCAGGCCCGAGCGATAGATCTCGGCAAAATAGCCGGCGTAGTTGATGATGAACGCCACGACGCACGCCGCCCACTTGGAATCGGGCGTGAGCGAAATGCCGAACACGTAGTACGGGGCAAAGTAGATAGCAAACATCTGCAGCATGAGCGGCGTGCCGCGCATGACCGAGATGTAGATGCGCGCAATCCAACGAAGCGGCGCGATTTTGCTCATGCGCATAAACGCCACGGGAATTCCCAGCGGAATCGACCCCAGCAACGTCAGCACAAATAGCTGCAGGCTGACCAAGAACCCCTGGCCAAGCATCTGCATCATGACCTGAATTGACATTACTTAAGCACCCAATTATCGAAAGACAGACCGTAATCTGCATATTTATCGCAGAGGTCCTTAACCGTGCCGTCCTCATAGAGCGCCTTGAGCGACTCGGTCACGGCGTCGGCAGACTTGGTGTCGCCCTTCTTAAAGCCAACAGCGTAGTGCTCGCTGGACAGCGGCTCATCGAGCTGCGTATAGGCATCGGGTTTGGCGGCAAGCTGATATTGAGCGATCGAGAGGTCGCAGGCGACGGCATCGACCGCACCGCTCTCGAGCTGCATAAACGCCGTGTTGTACTCGCCGATGGTGTCGAGCGTGGCAAACGTCGCAGCAAGATCCTTCTGGTCGCCCTCGAGCACGTCCTGCGCGGCAGAATCGGTTTGGGTGATCACGGTCTTGCCGGCAAGGTCATCCCAGCTCTTGATGCCCGCATCCTTCTTGACCACGAGCACCTGCTCGTTGAGCATGTACGGATCGGAGAACGTGTAGTCGTCCTCGCGGCCCTCCATGGTAAAGCCGTTCCAGATGCAGTTGAT
>URJD01000181.1 GCA_900548075.1 uncultured Collinsella sp. | reverse complement strand
CGGCGCTCACGCTCGTCTATCACATCACGCCCGAGCAGGCGGCGCTGCGCATGGCGGCCCGCGGTGCGGCCGATCGCATGGAGGCCAAGGGCATAGCCTTCCAAGAGCGCGTCTATCAGGGATTTTATGCCATTGCTGCCGAGGAGCCAGACCGCGTAAAGCTCATCGACGCCACTGCGTCGATCGCAGACGTCTTCGCGCAGACGGTCGAGCTGGTTCGCGCGTACGGTCTCGACATTCCCCAAGATGCCGTCGCCGCCGCGCTTGCCCAGGAGGCTGAGTAACATGGCCCCCGCGCAGACAAGCCTGCTGGCCAAGCTCGACACCCAACAGCGCGTGCGCGACTTTTTGACCAACGCCATCGCAAGCGGCCGCGCATCGCACGCCTACCTGTTCTTGGGCGCGCCCGGCGCCGGTAAACTTGACGCCGCATGGGCGCTTGCCCAGGCATTCCTGTGCGAGCGGGACGGCTGTGGCTCGTGCGACAGCTGCGTGCGCGTCGCCCGCCATACGCATCCCGACGTGCACTATTACACGCCCGAAAGTGCTACGGGCTACCTCATCGCGCAGACCCGCGAGCTGCTCGACGACGTGCCCCTGGCGCCCATCCGCGCCAAGGCAAAGGTCTACATCATCGACCGTGCCGAGCAGCTGCGCGCCAACACCGCCAACGCGCTGCTCAAAACGCTCGAGGAGCCGCCCGAGGGCGTCATGTTCATCCTGTTGGGTACCTCGGCCGACGTGATGCTGCCCACCATTGTGAGCCGCTGCCAGTGCGTGCCGTTTCGGCTGGTGTCGCCCACTGTGGCCGCGCAGGCCGTGAGCCGCGCGACGGGCCAGGATATCGCGCGTTGTCGCATGGCCGTCGCCGTGGCGGGAAGCCCTACGCGTGGTATCGAGTTCCTCAAGAGCGCCGAGCGCCAGGACGCCCGTCGCCAGATGGTCCGTGCCATCGACTCGCTCATCGCCGCCGACGAGGCCGATGTGCTCAGTCGCGCCAAGTCGCTCATCGTCGCCGTCAAGGCGCCGCTCGCCGAGGTCAAGTCCACGCAGGAAAAGGTGCTCGAGCAAAATGCCGACTACCTGTCGCGTGGAGCATTGAAGCAGCTTGAGGACCGCAACAAGCGCGAACTCAACGCGCGCGAGCGTTCGGGTATCATGGAAGCGCTGGCGAGCGCGCGGACGCTCATGCGCGACGTGCTGCTGACGCTTCAGGATGAGGCGGCAGACGTTGTGAACGAGGACGTGCGCGACACGATCGGGCGGCTTGCCGCGGCGACGAATGTTGCGGGTGCCACCCAGGCGCTCGAGGCGGTTGCCACCGCTGAGCGCAACATCGCCAGAAACGTTACTCCCCAGCTGGCCATCGAGGTCATGCTGTTCGATATCAGGAAGGCACTGAAATGCCGTTAGTCGTATCCGTTAAGTTTACCTACGCCTCGCGCGACCTGTGGTTCGACCCACAGGATCTGGATATCCTCGAGGCCGATTATGCCATCTGCTCCACCGAGCGCGGAACCGAGATCGGCCTGGTCACGGCCGACCCCTTCGAGGTGCCGCTCGACGAAATCGGTCAGCCGCTCAAGCCCGTGTTGCGCGTGGCGAGCGACATCGACCTGCAGCTTGCCGACGACCTGGCCATCCAGGGCGACGAGGCCATGGTCGACTTCCGCCGCCTGGTCAAGGAGCTCGACCTCGAGATGAAGCCGGTCGGCGTCGAGTACCTGTTCGGCGGCGAGAAGGCTGTGTTCTACTTTGCCGCCGAGGAGCGCGTCGATTTTCGTCAGCTCGTCAAGGACCTGTCCTCGACGCTGCACATTCGCGTCGACATGCGCCAGATCGGCGTGCGTGACGAGACCCGCCTGGTGGGCGGCTATGCCCAGTGCGGCCAGGAGCTCTGCTGCACGCGCTTTGGCGGACAGTTTGAGCCCGTTTCGATCCGCATGGCAAAAGAGCAGGACCTGCCGCTCAACTCGTCCAAAATTAGCGGCGTGTGCGGTCGCCTGATGTGCTGCCTGCGCTACGAGTTCGAGGCGTACAAGGACTTTAAGAGCCGCGCGCCCAAAAAGAAGACGCTTATCGACACGCCGCTTGGCAAGGCGCGCATCCAGGAATATGACACGCCGCGTGAGCAGCTGGTGTTGCGCCTGGAGAACGGCAAAGTTTTTAAGGTCAACCTGGCCGACATGACCTGCTCTGAGGGCTGCAAAAAGAAGGCCGCCGAGCAGGGCTGCAACTGCCGCCCCGACTGCGTGACGCGCGATGTGCTCGAGCGTATCGAGTCGCCCGAGATGCGCCTGGCGCTTATGGAGCTCGACCGCGAGAACGGCGTCGACGTGGGCGATGGCCTGTCGAGCGCCGACCGTCTGGCCGGCACGTCGATGCCCAAGCGCCGCCGTCGCGATGCGGACGCCGATACCCGTGCCGGTCAGAGCCAGGGCGAGGGTCGCGGCCGCGGTAAGGGTCGCGGCAAGGCCGAGGTACCCGAGGCTGAGGAGGCTGCCGTTGGACGTCGCCGCCGCAAGCGCTCGGGTTCGGTCGATGCCGGCGAGACCGCTCCCGCAGGCAAGAACTCCTCCCGCGAGCGCGAGGCTCAGCAGCCTCAGCAGCAAAACCGCGGCGGTGGCATGAATCCCACGCGCCGTCGCCGTCGCCATTTGTCGAGCGAGGAACGCGAGGACGCCTTCCGCGCCGCAGCCGCTCGCGAAGCCGGTGCCGCCCCCAAGGGTGGTTCGGGTTCCGATACGCCTGCCGACAAGGGTGGCAAGCAGCGCAACGATGACGATCGCGCCCCGCGTCCGCGTCGTCGCCATTCCTCGGGCACGCAGCAAAAGCCCTCGGTGCC
>URJD01000180.1 GCA_900548075.1 uncultured Collinsella sp. | reverse complement strand
CAAAGGTAAACGGGTCCTCGGCGTCCTCGAACGAGCACACGCGCGCAACCTCGGCGATCGCGCTTGCGGCGCAGGTCGTCTCGTAATCGGGCGCAGCGCCGAGCGGCGCCTCCATAAGCTCGGCCTGGGAAACCACGTCGAGTGACCGTCCATGTGCAAGCAGCATATCGACCGTACAGAACAGCTCGCAGCGCGCAGCCAGGCGTCCGCCGGGTTTGCGGGCGCCCTTTGCCACGGCGCGAACCTGCCGCCCCCGCTCGTCAAGCATCGTCAAGATCAGGTCGGTCTCTTTGAGCTTTGTCTTGTCGAGGACGAGCACCTTCGTACGATATGTCCGGGAGCCTGCCATGCGCGCCGCGCGCCCTTAGTCCTCGGCGTTGTAGCCAAAGCGGCGAATCTGAGCCTCATCGTCACGCCATCCGGCCTTGACCTTCACGTCGAGCTCCAAAAAGACCTGCGTGCCAAAGATGCGCTCAAGATCGCGACGGGCGTCGATACCGATATGCTTGATCATCTCGCCGCCCTTGCCGATGATGATGCCCTTTTGACCCTCGCGCTCGACGTAAATGGTGGCGTGCACGCGCAGCACCTTCTTGGTCTGCTCGAGCGCATCGCAGATCACGCCAACGGAGTGCGGAATCTCGTCGCGGGTGCGGCGCAAGACCTTCTCGCGCACAAACTCGGCAACGAGCGTCTCGTCGGAAGCGTCGGTACCCATGTCCTCGGGGAACCAACGCGGACCCTCAGGCAAAAAGTGCGCAACGGTCTCGATAAATGCATCGACGTTGAAGTTCTTGACCGACGACGTCACGATCTCATCGTCATATTCCATGAGCTCGTGGGCAGCCTTAAGCTGCTCCATGACCTGTGCGGGGTCGGCCTCATCGGCCTTAGTGAGCACCAGAACCTTCTTGGAACGGGCGCATCTGACGCGCTCGGCAACCCAAGCGTCTCCCCTGCCGATAGGTTTGGTGGCATCAACCAAAAACGCGACGACGTCAACATCGTTCAGCTCGAACAACGCACTCTTGTTGAGCTCGGAACCCAGACCGTCCTTGGGCTTGTGGATACCCGGGGTATCGACAAAGACCAGCTGGTAGCCGGGACGGTTAACGACGGCGCGCATGCGGCGGCGGGTCGTCTGGGCCACAGGCGAGGTGATGGCGACCTTTTTGCCATAGCAGGCATTAAGCAGCGTAGACTTGCCAGCGTTGGGACGACCGACCAGGGCCACAAAGCCGCTGCGGAAACCGGGCTCAACGTCACCAAAGCCCGCGAGGTTGTCGTCCTCGTCGCACAGGGCGTCGAGTTCCTCGTCGCTCATACCCTCAAACGGGTCGAACTCCTCGACATCCTGGAGCTCCTCGGTATCCACCGCGCCCAGGGACTCGTCGTCCAAAATCTCATCGGTAGGCTGCATATTGTCGGACATGGGAATCCCTTTCTAAATAAAGTCGAGCGCGTGGGCAAATACCAGTACGCCCACAATCGCGGCGGTAATGGAAAGAACGTAGACAGAGGCGGCGGCGATATCCTTCGCACGCTTGGCCAACGGATGGAGCTCCTGGGTTGCCAGGTCGACAATCGCCTCCATGGCGGTATTGCACAGCTCGCCGTGAATCACCAGGCCGCAGCAGATGATGACCGTACCCCACTCGGCAATGTCGAGTCCCACGATGCACCCGGCAATGACGGTACACACACCGGCCACGAGCATGACCTTAATGTTTCGCTCGGTCTTGACGGCGGTGACGAAGCCCTCCATGGCGTAGGAGAACGACTTTAAAAAGGACGGATGGTCCTTGTTCGATCCGGGAATCATAGACGGCTCCTAGTCGTGGGCATGGTTGGTGATGGGACCGACGTGAACAAGCTTAGGATCCTCGCCGCGATCGAGCGCCAGATCGCGCAGGATAGCGTCTTCGCGCGCCTCCATGACCTCAGCCTCGTCGTCTTCGATATGATCGTAGCCCAGCAGGTGCAGCATGCCGTGCACGAGCATCAGGCGGCACTCGTCGGCGGGGCTGTTGCCAAAGCCGGGGGCCTGGCGGGCAATGACCTGCGGGGCCAGGATAATATCACCGAGCTCGAGCGTCTCGTCGGCGGGAATGTCCTCGTCAAAGGCCGAGTCGCATTCAAACGAGAGGACATCGGTGGTGCGATCGATGCCACGCCACTCGTGGTTGAGTTCATGCATCTCGTCTTCATCGACATACGAAAGGGAAATCTCGACCTCACGCTCAACGCCCTCGGCGGCAAGCACAACTCCGCAGATGTGCTCCACCTCCTGGGCATCGAGCAGCGTATCGAGCTCGGCATCGTTGCTGATCAATACACTCAACGGGACTCCTTTCGATCGTGTGCGCGCTGCTCGCGCGCATCGTCGTATGCATCATAGGCCTCAACGATACGGCCCACCAGGGCATGGCGCACCACATCGGCGCGCTCCAGGTGAGAAAACGCCACATCGTCGACGCGACCCAAAATCTGCTCAACGTCGGCAAGACCGCCGCGACGACCAACCAGGTCACGCTGGCTCAGGTCGCCGGTAATCACGAACTTGGAATTAAAACCCAGACGCGTCAGGAACATCTTCATCTGCTCGGGCGTCGTGTTTTGTGCCTCATCGAGCACCACAAAGGCATCACTCAGCGTTCGACCGCGCATGTAGGCGAGCGGGGCGATCTCGATCACGCCACGCTCCATTAGCTCATCGGTGCGCTCGCGATCCATCATGTCAAAGAGGGCATCATAGAGCGGGCGCATATACGGGTCGATCTTTTCCTCTAGGGTGCCGGGCAAAAAGCCCAGGTTCTCCCCCGCCTCGACAACCGGACGCGTCAAGATCAGACGGCCCACCTCGTGG
>URJD01000179.1 GCA_900548075.1 uncultured Collinsella sp. | reverse complement strand
GCCTCGAGGACCTCATCGACAGTCACATCTAGATACTCAGCGATCTCCTCAACCTTGGGCGAACGCTGGAGCTCGTTGGTAAGTTTGTCAGTAGCCTGGTTGACCTTAGCCGAGAGCTCCTGCAGACGACGCGGTACGCGCACGCTCCAGCCCTTGTCGCGGAAATGACGTTTGATCTCGCCCAGAATAGTGGGTGTCGCAAACGTCGTGAACTCGAGTCCGCGCTCGGGGTCAAAGCGGTCGATAGCCTTGAGCAGGCCCAAATAGCCAACCTGCATAAGGTCATCGAGCGGCTCGCCGCGGTTCTTAAATTTGTTGGCAAGAAACCTTACCAGGTTCATGTGGGACATGACGAGCTGCTCGCGTGCGTCCGGGTCACCGGTCTCTTTATAGCGACGAAACAGTTCGCGGGTTTTCTCCTTGTCCCAAGCGGTCTTACCGCTCCGGGAACGTTCGGTCATATTAGATATCCGCCTTGAGGTCGAGGGAAAGCGTCAGGGGCGCCGCAATCTTTTCGTAGGAATCGCACACGCTCGCCAAAATGAGCTCGGCATACACAGCGGCCTGGTCATCCTCGTTGACGGTGGCCTGATAGCCAAAGGTAAAGGTCATGCCAACGTGGGTCTCATCGACATCGAATTTGATGGTGATGTCATCGCAGTCGACCGCGGTGCAACCAAAGATGAAAGCCTCCTCGGCAGCCATGCGGATGTCCTCGATGCGATCGACAGACATAGAGCACAGGGCACCAACGTTGGCAGCCGTCATGCGCACAAGGCGAGCGAGACGCGGGTCACCGGCAACGGTCAGCGTGATGGGGCAGGTTGCTACGCTACTCATCGCAGGACTCCTCAGAGGTCTCGGCGGGCGTGTAAGTGTAATACTGAGCCGGCTTGGCTACAGTCTTCTGGCCATCATCGTCGCCCGCGGCGGCCTCGTCCTCGCCAATTAGAACGCGCTCGGTAGGCCGCTCTGCCTCCGCAGCAGCAGCGGCGAGCTTGCGCTCGGTGTCAGCTGCAGGAGCCTTCACCTTATTGAAGAGCTTCTGCACAGCACCGGCGGCAGAGTCGGTCACGCTCGACACAGCATTGCTGGCCTCGGCCATGCTGCCCGTAACCTCGGAAATGTCGCGAACCACGGCTTCGACCTCTACGAGATTGGAGGTAAGGGCATCAACTGCCGTCTTGCTCGACTTAAGCAGCGGCTCCATCTGGGCAAGCGCCGGCGTAAGCTCGTCGACAGCGCCGTCGAGTTTTGCCACCACCGGCTGCGCCTCGGCGATGGTGTTATTGAGGTCGTTCACGGTCTTATCGAGCGAGTCGACAACGTTGCGGGTCTTGCGCAGGGTAAGCGCGAGCTCAACAATAGCCCACACGCCGGCAATGGCAAGCACCAGCAGGGCGATTTGAATGGGACTCATACAAGCCTCCCGAAGGAATCGAAATACAGACGCCTTTCATGGTACCCCAAAGAAGGGGGAAGATACCCAAAGGGAATGTGCGAGGTGCCAAGGACCTACTTGGGCGCGTTACCGCTACGGTCGCGTTCGCTTTGCTCTACGCGCCACTCTTCCCAGCCGCGGCCGGCAGGCTGCCAGAACGCGCCACGCTCCAGCCCCTCGGGCAAATAGCGCTGATCGACCCAGCCTTCGGGATAATCATGTGGATACTTATACACACCGTATTCATCGCTGCCCGGGCGATGGCGATCGCGCAGATAACTCGGCACCTCGCGAAGCCCACTAGAATGGATATCGGCCAGCGCCGCATCGATCGAAGCCTCACACGCGTTGGATTTTGGCGCCAAGCACACATAGAGTGCAGCCTGAGCCAGGTTAATGCGGCACTCGGGATAGCCAATGACCTCGGCAGACTTAAACGCGGCATGCGCCACCAAAAGCGCCTGCGGGTCGGCGTTGCCAACATCCTCAGAAGCGTGAATCATAATGCGGCGAGCGATAAACTTAGGATCCTCCCCAGCATCGATCATGCGCGCGAGCCAATAGATCGTGGCATCGGGGTCACTACCGCGCATGGACTTGATGAACGCACTGATGATGTCGTAGTGCATGTCGCCGTTTTTGTCATACGTAAAGCCGCGACGCGGGTTGGCAATCTTCACGTCATCCACGGTGATGGGATAGCGCTCCCCCGCCGCAGGCGCTGGCGTTCCCTCGGTATCGGGACGCGTGACGGCAATCTCGCTCGCAAGCTCGAGCGTCGTGAGCGCCGAGCGAGCGTCACCCGCTGCCAGCGTGCAGATGGTCTTGACCGTATCCTCATCGGCCGAGAACTTTCCGTTCAAGCCCTGTGGTGCCTCGAGCGCACGCTCAATAAGCGTGGCGATATCCTCATCCTTCAGATGTTCAAGCTCCACCACGCGCCCGCGCGACAACAGTGCCGAGTTGACCTCAAAGTACGGGTTCTCTGTCGTAGCGCCAATCATAATGACGGTACGGTTCTCAACTGCATGCAGCAGGGCATCCTGCTGCGACTTAGAGAAGCGGTGAATCTCATCGATGAATAGAATGGTGCGGCGGTCGTACGTATTCAGGCGCGTCTTGGCCTCATCAATCACACGACGCAGGTCCTTCACGGTACCCGTGACGGCGCTGACCTCGACAAACTCGCTCTTGGTATGGTTGGCGATAATGTGGGCCAGCGTCGTCTTGCCCGTACCGGCCGGCCCATACAGAATCACGCTCGAAAGCACGTCGTGCTCGATCGCGGCACGCAGCCATGAACCCTTACCGACGGCCTTTTGCTGGCCCACGTACTCGTCGAGCGAATTGGGGCGCATGCGCACCGCAAGCGGCGCATTCTGAAAGGAACGCTCGCGCGTCGAAGCAGAAAAAAGGTCGTCCATAGCCATCCCGTG
>URJD01000178.1 GCA_900548075.1 uncultured Collinsella sp. | reverse complement strand
CCACGCGCATACGCTTGGGCTCAAACACCCCGTTGGACGAGTCCTCGTTGCGGGCGACAAGCGTCGACCCGTCGTAGCTCGCATTCTTACCAACCAAAATCGTTGTGCACGGCATGCGCATCCTCCTTAAGCGAAGAAATCAAACGATAACAGTGTATCGCTTCGACACGAAAAGGGCGAAACCACGGCTTCGGCAGCCCCTGTGGGCAAAAACGCCTATTTCGATGCGCGCTCCGCCGCCTCGATCACGTGTTTGGCGAGGATCGCCGTGGTCACAGCCCCCACGCCGCCCGGCACGGGAGTAATTGCGCCAACGATCGGTTCCGTAGCATCAAAATCGACATCGCCGACCAGCTTGCCAGCGGCCTCGTCCCAATTAATGCCAACATCGATGATCGTCTGGCCCTCGCGAACCGCATCCGCGCCAATCGTGCGCGCGCGTCCAACGGCCGCAACCACAATATCAGCTGCACGGCACTCAGCAGCCAAGTCGCGCGTATGCGTATGGCACGTCGTCACCGTGGCATTGCAAGCCGTAAGCATGGCGGCAACGGGACGACCAATCACCAGCGACCGACCGACGACCGCGACCTTTGCCCCATCCAGCTCAACACCGTAATGGTCCAGCAACGCCAACACGGCCTCGGCCGTGCAGGGAGCAAAGCCCTCGCCACGACCCGAAAGCGTGGTAAGCAGCGAGGCCGGCGTCATGGAGTCGACGTCCTTGGCGGGATCGAGCGCCGCGGCAACCGCATCCTCGTCAAGTCCAGCGGGAAGCGGGCGAAACATCAGGCAGCCGTGAACAGCGGGGTCAGCATTGATGTCCTTAATAGCCGCCAGCAGCTCGTCCTGCGAAACATCGGCGGGAAGCAAAATGCGGCGAGCCTCGATGCCAACCTTCTCGCAGCGCTTGAGGGCGCCGCGCTCGTAGGATAGATCGTCCTCGCGCTCGCCCACGCGAACGATGGCCAGCGTCGGCACAACGCCGCGCTCGCGCAAAGCCGTGCAGCGAGCGGCGAGCTCCTCGGTCAAAGCACGGGCAACGGGAGCACCCTTGAGCAGCTCTGCCATGGCTACCCCCTCTTCCTCGCGGCATCGGCGGCGCGGCGCGCCAGCGCATCAGCGCGCGGCAGCCACGTATCCAGCAGCTCATCGCACGCCGCCTCGAGTTCCTCGGCGCGCGCCCGGTCTTTCATAGATGTGGTGTTGGCAAAGAGCGTCAGGCTCGCGCCCTGCATGGCAGCGCGGCAGAATACGGCACCGCACGCCACGTCGGACAGCAACTGGCGCGAGCCTTTGTCTGCCATGTCCTCGAGCAGCGCCAGCGCGCGCCCGCAGGCATCCATGATCCGATACGGCGGCATGGCCGCCACGTGCAACGCGTCCTGAATCGCAGCCGGTCGAGCCGGGTCCTCGCGCGGAATACCGTATGCCGCAGACACCTGGCCGTACGCACGCACATCCTCGGCAACCAGGCCCACTAGTTCCTGCGCCAACTCGTCTGCCTGGGCAAACGCACGCGTCAGGTCATCCGCACGATCAGCAAGCGCGGGATTGGTCGCACCGTAGCGGGCAACCATTCCGCACAGCGAGGCGCCCAGCGCGCCCACAAAAGCGCTCGCGCTGCCACCACCGGGAACTGGCTCGCGCGCGGCCAGCGCCTCGGCAAAACCGCGACAGGTTTTATCCATCATCTCTTGGCTCATACGCACACGCACCTTCAAGTCATATATATCGGTCGGGCGGCCGACGTCGGCCGACCGCATCGATCACGTAATGGTGCTAAGTCTAGCCCATAAGTACGCGAGCGTCAGCGCACCTGGCCATCGCGGATTTCTATGGCACACGATAGGCCATGTCAACGCAAACATGGGACACATGGCCCACCTTTCGAGACTCCCGAGCAGCACAAGCTGGGGCATATCTATAAGTAAGGAACCCGTTGGGGAACGGCCGCGCAACGGCCACAAGCGATGAACGGAGGCATAAGTCGCACAGTACACAGAGACATCCGCCGCCAGCGCAATCAGTACCCCAACAGCATGCGGCGCCGTGATGTCATCAGCAGACAAGGAGGACGCCACCATGATGAAAAAGACCCTATCAATCCTTTCCCTTTGCATCGCCCTCTTTGCCGCGCTCGCCCTTGTGGGCTGCGGCGGGAGCGCATCGGGCGGCGGCAGCGCCCCCAAGAGCGAGAGCAAGGAAAAGGCCCCCGTCGCCAAGAAGACCGACTACATCTGGTTTAAGGTCGAGATGCCCGAGGGCGTCGGCGTAAGCGACTCTGCCGGCAAGAATGCCGACAGGGTCCAGCTCACCTTCCCCGAAGACGAGAACGCCTCGGCCGATCGCTTTATCCCCGTTTGGAAAAAAGCGCTGACGGCCGAGGAATCCCACGCCGACCAGGCGGAAAAGAAGGGGGATACGTTCCAGTGGAAAGATGGCGGGTCCGTCGAGTATAACGGCAGGACGTGGCTCGTCGGAACATACGAGGACAACAGCGGCATCTCAACCATGCTTTTTACCGATGTTGAGCCGGGAAGCGTCTACGTCCTCATCTCGAACTTCGACCAGCACAAGAAAGAAGCCGAGGCACTCCTCAACTCCATCGAGTTCCCCGATGACATGGAAGAGGCAGTTTCCGAGGCACGCGAAGTCGAGATTTCGAGCATCGAGATCAAGTAACGGGACACCCGCACGCGCCTACGCGCACCCGCGCACATGCGCCCCATTAAAACAACGGGCGCCCAACCCGGGGAGGGCCGACAGCACCAGCCCTCCCCTCTTTTGCGCCCGAACATATTGCCACTTAACGGCGCAAATCCGGCCCTCAGAATGGGACACATGGCCCACCCTAGCGAGCCGTCCACGCGTACAGTAAAGACAGGTAATCCATGGGCGGTTACAGATCGAGGAGGACAC
>URJD01000177.1 GCA_900548075.1 uncultured Collinsella sp. | reverse complement strand
AAAAATGGGCCATGTGTCCCAGTTGTGGAGACCTCTTGAGCCGTCTGGGTATCGTGAAAGATCGCGCGCTCCCCCATCATCAAAAGTGACACACGCTACCTGTTGATGGGAGGCAACCATGGGCTTCTTTGACAAGATGTTCGAGAAGAAAGAGTGCGCGATTTGCGGTACCGAGCTGGGACTTCTAGGTAAGACCAAGATCAACGAAGGCTACCTGTGCAAAGAATGCGTCGGCAAGCTCTCTCCCTTCTTTGGCGGTTATCGCTCTAGCACCGCGGACGACATTCGCGAGCAGCTCGCCTATCGCGAGGCTAACGCCGAGCGCCTGGCATCGTTCAACCCCACGCGCACGCTCTCGGCCGGGCGCACCAATATTATGCTCGACGAGGACGCGGGCCTGCTGATCATTACCTCGCAGACGCGCTGGCGCGACGCCAACCCCGACATCATCGAGTTCTCGCAGGTGCTCGGTTGCGATATGGATATCGACGAGCACCGCACCGAGATCTATCGCGAGACCAAGGACGGCGAGCGTGAGAGTTATGACCCGCCGCGCTACGACCTGGATTACGACTTCAATCTGACCATCCACGTCAACACGCCGTACTTTACCGAGATCGACCTGCGCGTGAACGACTCCACCATCGAGCAGCGCGGATCCATCGAGTACCGCGAGGCCAAGCGTCAGGCAACCGAAGTCCGCGACGCGCTGGTGCAGCTGCGTCAGGAGACGCGCGATAGCGTCGTTGCCGCCAAGGCCCCCAAGACCGCGGTGACCTGCCCCTTCTGCGGCGCCACCACCATTCCCGATGCCAGTGGGCGCTGCGAATACTGCGGCGGCGCCATCGGCGCATAGCCCTCGGCACGGAAAGGACCGATCATGGCCTTCGAAAGCGTTAACTATCAGTGCCCCGCGTGTGGCGGCCCGCTGCATTTTGCCAGCGCCGAGCAAAAGCTCGTCTGTGACTACTGCGACTCGCGCTTTGAAGTCGAAGAGGTCGAGGCTCTCTATCGCGAGCGCCAGGACAAGGCAGATGCCAAAGCCGATGCGGCGGCCGCAACATCCAAGCCCGCATCCGACGATGCGGTGCAGGAACTGGCCCAAAACGCCGGCTATATCTGCTCGTCGTGTGGCGCCGAGCTGATCTCGGACGGCACCGTCGCCGTCTCCACCTGTCCATACTGCGGCAATCCCGCCGTGGCGCCCGGCCAGCTCTCGGGCGACTTCTCCCCCGACCTGGTGATTCCGTTTAAGCTCGGGCGCGATGATGTCTTGGCCGCGCTCAAGGAGCACTACAAGGGCAAGATCCTGCTGCCCAAGAGCTTTGTCACCGGCAACCACATCGACGAAGTCCAAGGCGTCTACGTGCCGTTTTGGCTCTACGGCGCCCGCGTGGACGGCGAAGTGCACTTTGACGCAACCAACGAGACCGTGACCGAGGAATCCGACCGCACCGTCACGACCACCGACCACTACGATGCCTACCGTAAGGGCAATATCTCGTTTGAGCGCGTGCCCGTCGACGGATCGTCCAAGATGCCCGACGGCCACATGGACGCCATCGAACCGTTTGACTACGACGCGCTGCGCCCGTTCTCGGTCGCCTACATGCCCGGCTACATCGCCAACCGTTACGATGAGGACTGCGAGACTTGCAAGTCCCGTGCCGAGCGCCGTATGGAAGAAAGCACGATCTCGGCCCTGCGCGAGACCGTTATCGATGAGTACGACGATGCCTCGGTCGAGAGCAAGCAGCTCGACTACACCTGGGAAGACAGCGACTACGCCTTGTTCCCCGTCTGGATGCTCTCGACCTCGTGGAACGGCAAGAGCTACCTGTTTGCCATGAACGGCCAAACCGGCCGTATGGTCGGCGAGCTCCCCTGCTCCAAGCCCAAGCTCATTATCGCCTCGCTGCTGTTCTTTGTGATCGGATTTGTCCTCTCCCAGATTCTCTTTATGGGCGAATACGCCTTCGATCCGGATTACCTCACCTTTGATATCGAGGGCATCCTCATCAACATCGTCGCGCCGCTGATCATCGTGATCATCGGAGACGTGCTGCTGGTAGGCCAGCTCAAGACGGCCAACGAGGCGACTCACGCCGACGAGTACTGCGGCGAGCTCGACCTGGTCGAGAAGCACGACACCTTCAGCCACACCGAGACCACCGTTGTCATGAAGGACGACAAGGACGACTAAGCAATCCGACCAATACCACCCGGACTTTGACGAGAAAGGAAGATCACCATGGGACTCTTGAAAGCTGGATTGGGAGCTGCCGGCGGCGTCATGGCCGACCAGTGGAAGGAATTTATCTACTGCGAATCGATGCCCGCTGACGTCTTGGCCTGCAAGGGCGTCAAACGAACCGGCGGCCGCAGCTCCAACACACACGGCGAGGACAACGTCATCTCCAACGGCTCCGTCATCGCCGTCAACGACGGCCAGGGCATGCTCGTGGTGCAAAACGGCAAGATCATCGAAGTCGCACTGGAGCCCGGCGAGTTCGTCTTCGATACCGGCAGCGAGCCGAGCGTCTTTAGCGGCAACCTGGGCGACTCCATCAAGGAGACCTTCGCCAATATCGGCAGCCGCTTTACCTTCGGCGGCGACGCGGGCAAGGACCAGCGCGTCTACTTCATTAACACCAAGGAGATTATCGGCAATAAGTACGGCACCGCCTCGCCCGTGCCCTTCCGCGTGGTCGACAACAACATTGGGCTGGACGTCGACATCTCCGTGCGCTGCAACGGCGAGTATTCGTACCGCATCACCAACCCGCTGCTGTTCTACACCAATGTATGCGGCAACGTGACCGATAGCTACACGCGCGACAAGATCGACAGCCAGCTTAAGTCCGAGCTGCTCACCGCCCTGCAGCCCGCCTTTGCCAAGATCTCGGAGATGGGCATCCGCTACAGCGCCATCCCCGGCCACACCACCGAGCTCGCCCGCGCGCTCAACGAGGTCCTCTC
>URJD01000176.1 GCA_900548075.1 uncultured Collinsella sp. | reverse complement strand
TCGGCCTTGATCAGCAGAACCGAGGCGAGCGCACCGATGCACGAGACGGCAAGCGATGCGATAAACAGCGTCATGCTATCCATTGTTTACGCTCCCTTCTGCTTTCTCGGACAGGCCCTGGGCCACAGCGGTAACGTCGACGACCGGACCGTTTTCGATCGAGCGCAGGCGCTTGGCCTCGTCGAGCTCGCGATCGGCCGCGCCACCCATGACGGTCAGTGCCTTGGTGGGGCACGCCGCCACACAATGCGGGCCGTCCGGATCGAATGCGCACAGGTCGCACTTGACAGCGCAGGTGTACTGGCCGGGAGCCCACGTAAGCAGGCTGCTCAGGGACTTAGGATACGAAGGCGTCGGGTCGCACATGCCTGCGACACCGGCGATAGATGTGCCATCGGGATGGATGGCTCCGAAGGGGCACGCGATGGCGCACAGCCTGCACCCGATGCACTCCTGCTCCTTGACGTGGATGCGATCGCCATCGTGCTCGATGGCATTCACCGGGCAAACCTCGGCGCAGGGGGCACCCTCGCAATGGTGGCAGGCAAGGGCGGCCGAAATACCGCCGGTCTTCACGAGCGCCAGGCGCGGCGTATCCTGAAGACCCTGCATCCGGTGGGCGTCGGCACAGGCGGACTGGCATGTTCCGCAGCCGATGCACCTCTCCGGGTTGATGTCGATGAAGCGGTTCATCCCCACTTCCTTTCAAAATAACGGGCCGGGCTCCCGAACGTACGGGACGCCCGGCCCAAAAAGCCAACGAGAACGGGACTACACGATTTGGTTCACGTGCGTCTCGTCGTCGAACTTGGCGGCGCCGGGCTCAACGTCCTGGGGAGCGGCGGCGTCCACCAGAGCCTGCTTAAGCTCGGTGTACTGACGCTCCACCTCGCCCTCGGCCCAAACCTGGTCGGCGATGGCGTCGACCTGGCAGGCAGAGAACTTGTCCTCGGGCGTGTGCGAGACCGGGTCGACCTTGTGCATGGTCAGCTCGTTGCACTTGCCGATCCACCACTGGTAGGTCATATAGACCGTGCCCTTGTTGATACGGTCGCTCACGTCGGCGCGGCTGTAAACCTGGCCGCGACGGCTGTGAATCGAGACGATGTCGCCATTCTTGATGCCGCGCGCCTCGGCGTCCGCGGGATTCATGCGGACAAAGCCGGGCTCGTCGGCAAGCAGTGCCAGCGTCTTGCAGTTGCCGGTCATCGAACGGCAGCTGTAGTGGCCGACCTCGCGGACGGTGCAAAGGATGAGCGGGTACTCATCGTCGGGAAGCTCGGAGGGCGCCTCCCAATCGTGCGCCATCAGGTTGGCACGGCCGTCCTTGGTCGTGAACTTGCCGCCCGCGAACATGTCGGGGGTGCCATGGTCGTTCACATCGGTGCTCTTGACAGGCCACTGTGCAAAGCCGCCCTCGGGAGCCATCTTCTCGTAGGTCGCGCCCACAAAGTTGGGGCACAGGCTAATGCACTCGTTCCAGATCTGCTCGGTGTTGTCGTAGTGCATGGGGTAGCCCATGCGCGTGGACAGGTCGGCAAAGATCTCCCAGTCGTGACGGCACTCGCCCTTGGGCGGAACAGCCGCATCAAAGTGCTGGAAGCTACGGTCGGATGCGGTAAAGACACCCTCGTGCTCGCCCCAAGAGGTAGCGGGCAGGATAACGTCGGCGAGCATGGTCGTCTGCGTCATAAAGATGTCCTGGCAAATGAACAGATCCAGCTCGGAGAGCGTCTTGCGCATACCGGCCGAATCGGGCTCGGTCTGCACCGGGTCCTCGCCGTAGTTGTAGAAGCAGTGCACCTTGCCCTCGTCGACCAGGTGGCCCAGGTCGGTGAGCTTGTAGCCCTCCTCGAGAGGCAGCTTCTCCTCGGGCACGCCCCAGGCCTTGGCGAACTTGGCGCGCGCGGCCGGGTCGGTGACCTTTTGATAGCCAGGGTACAGGTTGGGCAGCATGCCCATATCGCAGGAGCCCTGGACGTTGTTCTGGCCACGCACGGGCGCGAGGCCGGAGTTGGGTTTGCCGATCTGGCCGGCAACGCAGGCGATGGAGGCGATGGTGTGCACCGTCTTCAGGTTCTGCTTCTGCTGGCATACGCCCATGCCCCAGCCAATGATGGCAGAAGGCTTCGCCGTGGCGTACATCTCGGCAGCTTGGTGGATCAGCGCGGGTTCGACACCCGTGATGTCCTGTACGGATTCGGGAGTGTAGTTCTTGATGGTCTCCCACCACTCGTCAAAGCCGTTCGTGTGCTCGGCGACGAATTCCTTGTCGTAGAGGCCATCGTTGACCAAGCAGTTGGCAAAGGCATTGAGGAACGCAACGTTGCAACCGTTCTTGATCGGAAGGTAGATATCGGCGATACGCGCGGTTTCGATATGGCGCGGGTCGGCGACAATGATCTTGCAACCCTTTTCTTTGGCTCGCACGATACGCCTTGCGACGATGGGGTGCGAATCGGCAGGGTTATAGCCGAAGAGGAAAATGCAGCCCGCATCCTCCATACCGGGGATGGAGCATGACATGCAACCTGAACCAACCGTGTCCATCAGACCGAGGACAGTAGGGCCGTGTCAAGTACGGGCGCAGTTGTCTACGCTGTGGGTGCCGATGCACGCACGCGTAAACTTCTGCATGACGTAGTTCGCCTCATTGCCGCCGCCTCGCGAAGAGCCGGTGGTCATGACAGCGTTAGGACCATATTCGTCAATTATGGCCTGCATCTTAGATGCGGTGAAATCCAGTGCCTCGTCCCAGCTTACGCGCTCAAGATCCGCGCCCTTGGTGCGGCGGATCATCGGGTGCAGCACGCGAGGAGTCAAGATCTTGGTGTCGTTGATGAAGTCGTAGCCGCTCATGCCTTTAAGGCACAGCTCGCCCTGATTGGTGATGCCGTTGAGCGGTTCGGTACCCACGACCTGGCCGTTTTGGACCAGGAGGTTAAACTGGCAACCGGCGCCGCAATACGGGCAGATCACTTTATG
>URJD01000175.1 GCA_900548075.1 uncultured Collinsella sp. | reverse complement strand
CGGATGTCATCAAGGTCGTAACGGGTATGCGCCGTTGTGGCAAATCGACGCTTCTGGACATGATGCGCAAACATTTGGAGGATAACGGCGTTCCATCCGAGTGTCTTTTGACCTTTAAGATGGAGTCGTTTGAGCTGGAGGGCGTGCGTGATTGGCGAGAGCTTTACCGCCACGTCGACGGCCTAATGCCTGCTGGCAAGAGGTGCTATCTCTTCTTCGACGAGCTCCAGGAGGTTGCCGGATGGGAGAAGGCGATTAACGCACTTCGTGTCGACCGGGACTGCGATATATATGTTACGGGTTCGAATGCTTTTCTCCTCTCGTCAGAGATTGCGACCTTAATCTCGGGCAGGTATGTCGAGATTCGGATGCATCCGCTCACTTTTTCGGAATATGTCGACTTTCTTGGTCCGACTGACGTCACGAATAGGCTCGTTGTTTTTGGTCGGGAGGACATCGTTGCGCTCGACGATCTTCTCGACCGTTATCTTACGTTTGGAGGCCTGCCGTTTCTCGCTGCTTCAAAGCTACCGGAGCAGGAAATGAAGGACTATATCTGGAGCACGTACCAAACAATCGTCGGGCGCGACATTTTGGCTCGCGAGGCGCGTCGGGGTAGACGGTCGGTGACGAGCAGGAGTGTGCTCGACCGCGTCACTTCCTACTTGGCTGATAACATTTCAAACCCGACATCAATTAACAAGATTGTTGGCACGCTGGCGGAGAACGGGCTGAAATCCTCGCATGGCGTCGTGGACACTTGTGTGTCCGCCCTTGAGGAGACCTATATCTTTTCGCATGCGCGCCGATTTGATATTAAGGGTCGGGACATTTTGAAGACCGGTGGCAAGTTCTACATTGAGGATCTGGGGCTTCGAGCTTTCTTGGATGGGTATCGCGGCAGCGACAGTGGGCGTGTTCTCGAAAATGCCGTTTACAATCGCCTTGTCTATGACGGATACCAGGTCTTCACGGGTCATCTTCGAGATGCCGAAATCGACTTTGTTGCGATAGGCGACGGCTCGGATCGTAAGTTTATTCAGGTCACAGAGTCGATTGACGAGGAGGCGACGCGTAAGCGCGAGCTGCGTCCATTTGAGCTCAGATCGCTCGAGAAGATTACCGGCGGTTACGAGAAGATCATTGTCGTTCGTCAGGGGAGCCATCCGACCGACATCGACGGTATCAAAATCGTTTCTGCAGTCGATTTCTTAATGGGTAGGCTTGGGGCTTAGGGCGTTTGAAGCGCGTCTGTTTCCTATGCCTAGCGACATTGCCGCAGCTCGTGATACCGCCGGCTCCTTCCTCTCCGTCAAGCGGCACCAACTCAGCTGATCCGTTGGGGACGGAGGAAAGCGGATCATTTTCGGCGCGCCGCAGGTGATACGAATCCTGCGGCGCGCTGTTTTTTGCGCGAGGGCTTTCAGCTGTGTCCGCACGACATGTGACACTTACCCTGCCGCTCTGCTCTGCCGCGGCGGCGCGAATTCAAGCAACGACCTTCTAAGGAGTTCGATATCGATGAGTGACAACACCAAGCACCTTGCAAAGAAGTGCGTTAAGGACGCGGGGCCGTGCCTCGCGCTGTGCCTTGCCGGCGCAGCGGTCGCGCTGCTGGCTGTTCTGGGGCCGTTCGACATGCTTCGAAGCGCCAGCTCTCTGCACGTTTGCATGGCCCTTGCCGGTGCCATGATGACCGGTGGCGTGCTCGATCTGATTTTTTGGGTACTTGACCCGTTTGGATGGAAGAACGAGGGGTAAGCCCTAAAGGATGGAAGGGCTGGAACGGTTGGCTTAGTGATCGTGCAGAATGTGGGCTAGCGACTTGCAGGGAAGTGGTAATCCGATGACGGTCTATGTGACGGGCGATATTCACGGCGGCCTTGACATACAAAAGCTTCGCGACTGGGAGCTTGGGGATAGCCTGACGAGCGACGACTATCTGATTGTCGCGGGCGACTTTGGCTTTCCGTGGGATTTCTCTGCCGAGGAATGCGCCGATATCGCTTGGCTGGAGTCGCGCCCCTATACGTTGCTGTTCGTCGACGGCAACCACGAACGTTTCGATCACTGGGCGGAGCGTCCCATGGAACTGTGGCACGGCGGCCTGACGCAGCGCCTGTCGGACACCTCGCCCATCCGACGCCTGACGCGCGGCGAGGTTTTTGAGCTCGACGGCTCAACGATCTTTACCATGGGCGGCGCCACGAGCGTGGATAAGGAATACCGCATTCCGTATTCCAGCTGGTGGCCGCAGGAGCTGCCGGACGAGCGCAACTTTGAGGAGGCGCGGGCAAAGCTCGAGAGCATGGGCTGGAAGGTCGACTACGCGATCACCCACACCTGCGCTACGCGCATGCTCTCGCCCACGCTCTATCCGGCACCCGGCTGAAATTGCCCCGCCGTCGATCGGCTCACGGCATTTTTCGATGAGCTGGAAGATCGCTTGGACTACAAGCGCTGGTACTACGGGCATTTCCATCGGGATGCCAACCCGGCCGAGCGCCATACCGTGCTCTACGACTGCATCGTCCGCCTGGGCGACGAACTCCAACCCTGGGATGTTGCGTAGGGGCGCGGAGGCATGAGCTTCGTGACGAACCAAAACCGATTTGTTAAGGGATTTACTCCCAAGCTGGCTTGCGCTCGAGCAACGTTTTCGCAGCTTTAGGCGTGGGAGAGTCAAGTATTTCGCAGAACGCATCGAACCCCTCTGGCGAAAGATGGGTTGTTGATACTTTGGCAATGTCGCTATCGAGGTGCTCGTCAGGGTGGGCTGTCGTCTGTTGCATGCCTGTCCTTTCATCCATAACGATGTTCTCGCGGTGCGCGCGGATGACATTCCAGCTAAAGTGCTCGACCAACTGCTCGGCAGAGCGCGGCGTGGTGTCCGGCGCGATGCCCGTTTGACCGGCGAGCCAGCCCAGCAGTGCCTCGGGTGTGCCAAAGCGGGCGCGTAGTTCGCCTAGGTCCAGATCGCGGTCGCGCTTGGAAAGGCGGCGGCCGTCCGGCGACATGAGCAGCGGAATGTGCGCGTAGTGCGGCGTGGGCAGTCCCAACAGGTGCTGCAGATAGATCTGGCGCGGCGTGGACCCCAGCAGGTCGCATCCGCGCACGACCTCGGTGACGCCCATGGC
>URJD01000174.1 GCA_900548075.1 uncultured Collinsella sp. | reverse complement strand
CAGGGCATCGACCCCGCCGACGTGCAGAACGCCTACCTGGGCCGCATGGCGACCACGATGTTTGGTCTGTGCCTGATCTCGCTCGTCGCCACCATCCTGACCGGTGCCGTGGCCTCGCGCACCGCCTGCTCCATCGCCCGCGACCTGCGCCGCGAGACCTTCAACAAGGTTATGCACTTCTCGCCGGCCGAGGTGGGCAAGTTTAGCCAGGCCTCGCTCATCACCCGCTGCACCAACGACATTCAGCAGATCCAGATGGCCGCAACCCTGTTTATCCGCATGTGTCTGATGGCCCCCGTCATGGGCATCGTCGCCGTCATGCGCGTCCTGGCCAACCATACCGGCCTAGAGTGGACCATCGCCGTGGCCATCATCGCGGTCTCGGCCGTCGTCGGCGTGCTTATGGGCCTCACCATGCCCAAGTTCAAAAAGATGCAGAGCTTTGTGGACCGTGTGAACCTTACCGCCCGCGAGCTGCTCGACGGCCTTATGCCCATCCGCTCGTTCAACCGCGAGGAGCATGAGCTCGAGCGTTTTGACAAGGCTTCGCTCGACCTGATGACCACGCAGCTCTACACCAACCGAGCCATGAGCTTTATGATGCCGCTTATGATGCTCGTCATGAACTGCATCACCGTGCTTATCGTCTGGTTTGGCGCGCAGGGCGTGTCCGACGGCGTGATGCAGGTCGGCAACATGATGGCGTTTATCTCCTACACCATGCAGATCGTCATGGCGTTTATGATCCTCACCATGGTTTCGGTCATCCTGCCCCGTGCCGAGGTCGCAGCCGAGCGCGTGGAAGAGGTCATCACCTGCCCCACGAGCATCAACGACCCTGTCTCACCCAAATTGCCTGCTGCCAGCGCGCCGCGCGGTGAGCTCACCTTCCGTGACGTGAGCTTCCAGTATCCCGATGCCCGCGCCGACGTCATTAGCGGCGTAAACTTCACCACGCACGCCGGCCAGATGCTCGGCATCATTGGTTCCACGGGCTCGGGCAAGTCCACGCTTGTACAGTTGATTCCGCGCCTGTACGACGTCACCGGCGGCAGCATTTCGCTCGATGGCATCGATGTGCGCGACATGACCCTTTCCGAGCTGCGCCGCCGCATTGGTTACATCCCGCAGCAGGGGCGCCTGTTCTCGGGCACTGTCGAGAGCAACCTCAAGTTTGCCGGCGACATGGTGAGTGACGAGGATATGCGCCAGGCAGCACGCGTCGCCCAGGCGGAGGACTTTATCGCCGAGCGCGAGGGCGGCTACGACTCCCCTATCAGCCAGGGCGGCTCCAATGTTTCAGGTGGTCAGCGCCAGCGTCTGGCCATCGCCCGCGCCCTGGCCAAAAAGCCCGAGGTCGTGGTGTTCGATGACTCGTTTAGTGCCCTCGACTACAAGACCGACGCGCGCCTACGCGAGGAGCTGGCCAAAAACGTTACCGATGCCGCGCTCGTGGTCGTGGCCCAGCGCATCGCGACCATCATGCACGCCGACCAGATCATCGTGCTCGACGACGGCCACGTAGTGGGCACCGGCACGCACGAGGAGCTGCTGCGCAGCTGCCCGGCGTACCTGGAGATCGCACAGTCGCAGCTTTCCGCCGAGGAGTTGGGGCTTACCCAAGAAGAAATTGCAGCCGTCATGGAAGGAGGCGAGCGCTAATGGCAGACGAGACCAAGACTCAGATTCCCAAGCCCACCCGCCAGCGTGGTCCCATGGGCCGCATGGGCGGCATGCGTCGCGGCGAAAAGGCCAAGGACTTTAAGGGCACCATGAGGCAGCTGCTCGGCTATATCGGCCAGCACAAGATTGCCGTGTTTGCCGCCGTCGCCTTTGCCGTGTGCTCGGTCATCTTTAACATTGTGGGACCCAAGGTGCTCGGCCAGGTTACGACCAAGCTGTTCGAAGGCCTGGTCGCCAAGGTCAACGGCACCGGCGACGTTGACTTTGACTGGATCGCCAAGACGCTCGGCTTTTTGCTCTGCCTGTATCTGGCGAGCTCTGTCTGCAGCCTCATCCAGGGCTGGCTCATGACCGGCGTCACGCAAAAGATCTGCTACCGCATGCGCAAGGAAATCGCCGCCAAGATTGCCGTCGTGCCGATGAGTTACTTCAACGGCCACAGCAAGGGAGACGTACTCAGCCGCATCACCAACGACGTCGATACGCTGGGTCAGTCGCTCAACCAGAGCGTGACGCAGCTCATCACGTCGGTGACGCAGATTATCGGCGTGCTCGTCATGATGCTTTCGATCAGCCTGCCGCTTACCGGCGTCACCGTGCTCACGCTGCCGGCCGCCGCGATTATCCTGACCGTAATGATTCACTTCTCGCAGCCGTACTTCCGCGAGCAACAGCAGGTTCTGGGCGCCGTCAACGGCATTATCGAGGAGGACTTTGCCGGCCAGAACGTCATTCAGGTGTTCGACCGCGCCGAGGCCTCGATCGAAGAGTTCGACCGTCAAAACGACCGCCTCTTTATTAGTGGCTGGCGCTCGCAGTTCCTGTCGGGCCTGATGATGCCGCTTATGAGCTTGGTGGGCAACATGGGCTACGTGGGCGTCGTCGTGGTGGGCGCGCAGCTCGCGCTGACCGGCAATGCCACGCCCGGCGACATCCAGAGCTTTATCCAGTACGTGCGCAACTTTACGCAACCCGTGCAGCAGCTGGGCAACGTGAGCAACACGATGCAGTCGATGGCTGCCGCCACCGAGCGCGTATTTGAGTTCCTGGCCGCGCCCGAGGAGGAGCAGAAGGCCGACGCGCAGATTCCCGAGAAGCGCCCCGGCCACGTGGTGTTTGACCATGTCAAGTTTGGCTACACGCCCGACAAGATCATCATCCACGACTTTAGCTGCGAGGCGCAGCCCGGCCAGACCATCGCCATCGTCGGCCCCACCGGCGCCGGCAAGACCACGCTCATTAAGCTGCTGCAGCGCTTTTACGACGTGGACGGCGGTTCGCTGCGCGTCGAGGGCGTCGACGTGCGCGACTGGGACCGCGCGGCGCTGCGCGGCGAGTTTGCCATGGTGCTGCAGGACACTTGGCTGTTTAACGGCACCATCCGCGAGAACATCCGCTACGGACGCCCCGACGCGAGCGATGCCGAAGTCGAAGCCGCTGCACGTGCCGCACGCTGCGACCACTTTATCCATACGCTCGCCGGCGG
>URJD01000173.1 GCA_900548075.1 uncultured Collinsella sp. | reverse complement strand
GGGCGAAGTCGGCATTGACCACGCCCACGAGCGTGACCTCGGGAAAGTCGAGGCCCTTGGCGATCATCTGAGTGCCCAGCAGCACCGCGCAATCGGCGGCATCGAACTGCTCGAGTAGCTTTTTATGTGCGTCCTTGCCGCGCGTGGAATCGGCATCCATGCGAATGATGGCGACGTCGTCGGGCAGCATCTGGTGCAGCGCGTCCTCGATCTGCTGCGTTCCCAGGCCCATTTTAGCCAGGTAGCGGCTCCCGCACTTGGGACAGCGACTCGTGGGCGCGGGATACGGCTGAACGCGCCAGGACGATCCACAGGTGTGGCACTGCAGTGTGTGCGTGCGCTCGTGATACGTAAGCGCGGTGGAGCAGTGGTTGCAGGTTGGGACGCAGCCGCACTCACGGCACATCAGGAACGGCGCAAAACCGCGGCGGTTGTGCAGCAACACGGCCTTTCCACGGCGCTCGACCACACGCTCCAAGCCCTCCATCAAGGGTTTTGAGAACATGGAGCGGCTGCCGTGAGAAAACTCACGGCGCAGGTCGGCAATGCGGACAGTGGGCAGCACGGCGAGTCCCGGGCGTTCGGGCATCTCGACGCGCGTCCAGGTGGCGCCGCCGTACGTACCGCGGCGGCAGCGGTCGAGGGCCTCGGCAGAAGGCGTGGCCGAGCCCAGCACAAGTGGGCAGCGGTAGCGCCGCGCCATCTCGGCCGCCACCTCGCGCGCGTGGTAGCGCGGACTGGAGCCCTGCTTGTAACTGGTCTCGTGTTCCTCGTCGATGATGATGAGGCCCAAGTCGTGGAGCGGGCAAAAGAGCGCCGAGCGGGCGCCGACGACCACACGCGCGGCACCGCTGGCGACCATATCCCACTGGTCCAGGCGCTCGCCGGCCGAAAGGCGCGAATGGAACACGGCGACCGTCTCGCCAAAGCGCGACCGGAAGCGGCCGACGGTCTGGGCCGTCAGCGAGATCTCGGGTACCAACACGCAGGCAGAGCGACCAGCTGCGAGCACGCGCTCGATGGCAGAGAGGTAAACCTCGGTTTTGCCGGAGCCCGTGACACCGTCCACGAGCACCACGTCGCCATGGGCGTCCAGACGGGCGCGCTCAATCTGCGCGAGTGCCTGTTGCTGGCCGTTGGTAAGGGAGACCGGCGCCTTGCCGCTTGCCGAGGACAGCGTGGTCTGCTCGCCGCAGCCACGCCAGGCGCGGCGCTCCTCCACCACCACAACGCCGCGCTTTTCGAGCGCCTTAATGGTCGCCGACATGCTGTTATAGAGAAGGTTGAGGTCGCGCGTCGTGACCGGGCCGCACTGGAGCGCCTCGATGAGTTGGCGCTGGCGGACCGCGGTCTTGGGCGGCGTATAGTCGAAGCCCTCGGGCGTAAGCATGACCCAGCGGTTTTGGATAGGTTTGACGGCGGGGCGCTCAACCGTCCACACGCCGTCGTCGCCCTTGACCACGCGCGGGCTTCCACCCGGTGGCAAGAACAGGCGCAGGCACTCGGAAAGCGTCGCGACATACTCGCGGCTCATCCAGCGTGCGATACGGGCAGCCTCGGCGGTAAAGAGCGGTTTGCTGAGGATAGCTTCGATGGGCTTTATGCGCGTGAGATCGAGGGCGATGTTGCCTTGCAGGTCGCCTAGTTCAAGCGCGATGTCGACGATATAGCCCGCGGCGGCACGGTTACCAAAGTGGACCAGGACCGTGGATCCGATCTGCGCCTCGTTGGCAAGGGACTGCGGAATGCCGTAGGCAAAAGGCTCGGACAGCGCACGTGTCGGAATGTCAAGGACCACGCTCGCATAGGCTGCGATGGACTCAGGTGCAGGCTTAGGCTGAGCCGAGGCAGCGGCAGGCACGGGCTTCACCGAAGCCTCCTCCGGTTCCGGCGAACCAAACAGCGACAGTTGTTGAGCCATACACCACCTCTAACGAACGGACCTGAAAGGGGTGGGACAAAATAATCAGTAGTGTTTGTCCCATGACCGATACGAGTGTCGAGCTTGTTGCGTCGCTCGAACATGGGACAAACACTACTGATTATTTTGTCCCAGCAACCCGCTCATCGGTACAGAAACAAGAGCCCCGCTCGGGGGGGAACGGGGCTCGGAAACATGCGTATACGCAGCTGCTACAGCGCCATCGTGCGGGCGCGGTCGATGCGCGCCAGGCAGTCGTCGCGACCGACGAGCGCCATGGTTTCGCCCAGCGGAGGGCTCACCATGTTGCCGCAGACGGCGACGCGCACGGCCTGGAACACCACGCGCTTCTTAAGGTCCATCTGCTCGGGCAGCGGCTCAAGCGCGGCGTCGATGGCCTCGGCAGCCCACTCGTCCACGCCCTCGAGAGCGGCCTTGGCGGCATCCAGAATGGCGCCCATGCCTTCCTTTGCCAGGCCCTTATTGACAGACTTCTCGTCATACTCGAGCGTCTCGGCCGTGGCAAAGATGGGAGCGGCGACGGTCACGGCGTCGGCCGGCATCTTGGTGCGCGGCTTGACGATGGCGGCAAGCGCGTCGATCCAGTCCTCGCCGTACTCGACATTGCCCTCGATGAGACCCGCCTCGTGCAGCTCGGGGACCATGATCTCGTCGGCAAACTGAGCATCGGACATGCCGTTGATGTACTCGGCGTTGACCCAATCGAGCTTCTTGGGGTCGAAGGTCGCCGGGTTCTTGGAAATGCGGTCGAGCGAGAACTTGCTTGCCAGGACATCGCGCGGGATGATCGTGGTCTCGCCGTCGAGCGACCAGCCGAGCAGCGCCAAATAGTTGACGAAGGCGTCGGACAGGTAACCGGCGTCGCGGTACTCCTCCACCGAGGTGGCGCCGTGGCGCTTGGAAAGCTTTTTGCCGTCGGCACCCAAGATCATGGAGATGTGGGCGAACGTGGGCACGGGCGCGCCGAGGGCCTCGTAAACCATGACCTGACGCGGGGTGTTGGACAGGTGGTCGTCGCCGCGGATGACATGGGTGATCTTCATCATGGCGTCGTCGACGACGGTAGCGAAGTTATACGTGGGCGTGCCATCCGAGCGGAAGATGACAAAGTCGTCGAGCTCCTTGGCGTCGAAGGTCACCTCGCCGTGGACGGCATCGTGGATGACGACGTCGCCGCGGTCCTCGGGCACCTTGATGCGCAAGACGTAGGACTCGCCGGCCTCGATGCGGCGGCGGGCCTCCTCGGGATCAAGATCGCGGCAACGGCGCTGATAGCCCTGGAAGGGGTCCTTGCGCTCCTGCGCGGCCT
>URJD01000172.1 GCA_900548075.1 uncultured Collinsella sp. | reverse complement strand
AGGCCGATGGTCACGCACTCCTCGCCCTTCCACTCAAAACGGTAGATGGCGGTGTTGTACACCTTGTCCTTTTTGGGCTTACCCGTGGACAGCCGCTCGGCGATCTGACGCGCGGCGTCGTTTTTCTCGGCGATGATGAGCTTCAAAAGAGGCTCCTATCTCGTATCTCTGCGGCTACGCCCGCCCGTATGGCGGCCGACTTACGCCCTTGCTTGCTCAATCTGCCCGATGAGCCAATCGCACCAGGCATCCATGCCCTCGCCCTTGCGCGCGCTCACGGCAAACCGCGGCGCCTGCGGATTGAGGTCATCGAGTGTCTTAGTATACCTATCCATGTCAAAATCGAAAGCCGGGGCCACATCGACCTTGTTGAGCAGCTGTGCACCGGCGTGTTGGAAGATGCCCGGGTACTTGATAGGCTTGTCGTCGCCCTCGGGCACCGAAAGAATCATGATGGACAGGTTCTCACCCAGGTCAAAGTCGACCGGACAGACCAGGTTGCCCACGTTTTCGATAAAGATGACGTCGATGTTTTCCAGACCCACCGCCTGGTCGAAGGCGTCAACGGCCTCCATGATCATGTTGCCCTCGAGGTGGCACAGGCCGCCCGTGTTGATCTGGATGGCGGGCATGCCGGCTTCCTTCATGGTGATGGCGTCGACATCCGAGGCAATATCGCCCTCGATGACGGCGCAGTGCAGGCCGGCCTTGTCGCGCAGGCGCTCGTTGGTGCCCAAAATCGTGGTGGTCTTGCCCGAACCGGGGCTCGACAAGACGTTAATCACATAGGTGTTTGTCTCTTTAAATCGCTGACGCAGCTGATCTGCCAGGCGCTCGTTGCGCGACAGAATCGGCGACGCGATATCAATCGTTTTCTCAGCCATACTCGGCACTCCTTACTTTGGCCCCTTTATACCCCGTCCCCAGGTGGCCGGCGAGCTAATCGTCGGGGGTCTCGATTTCGATACTTGCGATGTCGAGCTCGCGACCGTGCAGCAGGCGCACGTTGGCGCCGCCACACTGGGGACAGCGGCAATGGAAACGGTCGTGATCGAAGACCTCGCCGCAGTCCAGACACTCGCTTTGCGGATGGACTTCCTCCACGGCGAGCTCGCAGCCGCGCGTGAGCGGGTCCTCGTCGCGAAACGTCTCCCATGCAAAGTCGAGCGCCTCGCGCACGACCTCGGTCATATCCCCGATACGCAGCGTTACCAAAACGGCGCGCAAGGCCCCCGCCCCACGCGCCGCGCGAATCACTGTATCGAGCATGCCGTTGACAATGCCAACCTCGTGCATACCGATTTACTCCTCGTCGTCCTCGTCGTCCGAGAACAGATCCAGGCGGCTCACGAACAGGCCCTCCTTGCCCTCGCGCGCGGTAATGACCACACGGGCGATGGCGAGCGAAATCTCGTAGAGCGAGAGCAGGGCGCCGTACATAAGGCCCAGGGTGACGGGCGAGCCGTCGGGCGTGATCACAGCCGAACCCACGAGCAGGCCAACGTATACGTAACGCCAGGCGCTGCGGAAGGCCGCGTAGGACACGATGTGGAAAACGGACAGGTAAAAGATGATGAGCGGCAGCTCAAACGCCACACCAAAGCCGATCATAAAGAGCAGCTCCATGTTGACGTAGTTCTCCAGATCGGGCAGCGCCGTAGCGACGGCCGAGGTCTCGCCGATGAGCCACTCAAAGCCCGCAGGGATGATGATGAAGTAGCAAAAGATGGCGCCCAGGAAGAACAGCACCGTCGAGGCGAGCACCGTGGGCACGACCCACTTGCGTTCGTTGGGGCGAAGCGCCGGCAGGAAAAACGCCAGAATCTGCCAGATGATCATGGGCGTGCACATGACCACGGCCATCTTGATGGCCAGCGAGAAGCGCAGGCCAAAGCCGCCGAGCGTGGTGGTGATGTAAAACTTACCGTCCGGCACAAAGGAGCGGATGGGGTCTTCCAAGATGTCGAGCACCACGGGCGTGGCGAAATACAGCACGATAGCGGCGGCGAACACCGACACGACCACGATGGTCAAGCGGCGACGGAGCTCTCCCAGGTGATCGAAGAGCGGCATACGCGCAGGTCCGATAGGCATTACTCATCGCCTCCCTTCGGGGCGTCGGCGGCAGCGGCGTCGTCCTCGGCCTCGAGCTCGCGGGCGAGCTGGTCGACGACGGCCTTGCGCTTGCGGGGACGACGGGCATAGAGGTCGGCCGTCGTGGGCTCTGCCGGCTCGGGCTCGGACTCCGGCTCTGCAGCAG
Organism: uncultured Collinsella sp.; assembly: GCA_900548075.1. GTDB lineage: Bacteria > Actinomycetota > Coriobacteriia > Coriobacteriales > Coriobacteriaceae > Collinsella. The sequence continues at coordinate 1,072 of URJD01000172.1, read as the reverse complement.
GCTCGGACTCGACGACAGGCTCGGCGGCAGCGGCAGGCTCGGCACCCTCGGCCTCGGACTCCTCAGCAGCACCCTCGCCCTCGGCGACAGCCTCGCTCGCGGCCTTCTCGGCAGCAAGACGGGCACGACGCTCGGCAAAGGTCTCCTTCTTGGCAGGCGCTGCCGTCTCGGCGGCATCCTCATCCGCGTCGGAATCGTCGTCGGTCGCAGCAGCCTTCTTGGGCTTGACCGGGGCCGACGCGGCCTCGCTCACCGGATCGATAATCTCGGACTGAACAACGGCCGTCATCTTTTCCTGCGTCTCGCGGAACTGACGGATGGCACGGCCGATCGTGCGGCCCATCTGCGGGAGCTTATCCGGGCCAAACAGCAAAAAGCCGAAGACCACGATGATCGCGAGCTCACCCTCTCCAATACCAAACACACATACCTCCAAGGCTCGATGTGAGTCGAGCCCGCACCGCGCCATTCGGCCGGAACTCGTCTATTCATTCGGTCAAGTATAGCGCCCGGACGCCAAAACGTCCGAGCGCATCACAAACATATGCCAAACGGCACGCCCTTTTGGGGGCAAAGATTATGCAGCGGTGATTGAAATCTCCTGGTCGACACCCAACAGCTGAACCACGCGCATCACCGGGGGCTGCACATTGGTGCAGCTAAAGCGCTTGCCGTGGTCGACCGCGTGGTGCGCGGCGCCCACGAGCACGCCAATGCCCGTCGAATCGATGTAGCTCACCTGGGCAAAATCGAGCTCAACGGCCTCAGTGGGCTGCTCGAGCGCCAGGTCGATGGCATTGCGCAGGCTATCGGCATTAGAGATATCGATCTCGCCGGTTACCTTAATGGTGTAGAGCTCTGGCGTGGGGTTGGTAGAAATTCCCAAATCCATGTATACGCTCCTTTACGTATCGAAAGTGCGGATAGTACGGGAAGCCGCGCGTTAGGCGCGCTCGGCACGCGCAAGCTCGGCAGCGACAAGCTTAACGGCCAGCACCAGCACATCGAGCGCGGCCTCCAGGTCCTCGACCGTGGGATAGCTCGGCGCGATGCGGATGTTGGTGTCGCGCGG
>URJD01000171.1 GCA_900548075.1 uncultured Collinsella sp. | reverse complement strand
TATCGCGAGCACCATGCGTGGATTTACGCGCTGCTTCCCGTTGTGGGCGTTGCCACCGCATGGGTGTACAAAAACCACGGTCTTGCCGCCAAACGCGGTAACAACCTGGTCATCGACTCCGCTCTGGGCACCCGCCTCATCCATATGCGCATGGCCGTCCTCACCTTCGTCTGCTCCACGCTCACGCACCTAACGGGCGGATCGGCCGGTCGCGAGGGAGCTACGGTGCAGATTGGCGGCACCATCGCCAGCAACATCTCGAGCCTCGCCCACCTCAAAAAGCATGACCACCACGACCTCATGCTCGCCGGCATCTCGTCGGCCTTTGGCGCCGTTTTCGGCTCGCCCCTTGCCGGAGCTTTCTTTGGCATGGAGATGTGCTTTATCGGCAAGATCGACTACACGGCGGGCATCTACTGCCTGGTCGCCTCGTTTACCGGCTACTTTACATCGCTTGCCTTGGGAACCGAGTACGAGGCGAATGTTATCGCCAGCGTTCCCGCCATGTCGCCCAAAACGGTCGTCATCGTTGTTATCAGCGCCATCATCTTCGGTCTGACGGCACGCCTCTTTGCCTGGTCGGTTCGAACCGTCAAGAGCCTGTACGGTCGCTTTATCACCAATTACCTCGTTCGCGCACTTATAGGCGCACTCGTGGTTTTGGCCGCCTATGCCCTCCTCGACGCCTGGGACTACGCCGGCCTTTCCACGTGGCTTTCCGGCGCCGGATTTGCCGGCAACACCACCCTGGCGGACGCAGCCATCAAGTTGATCGTCACAGCGCTTACCCTGGGCGCCGGCTTCCAAGGCGGCGAGGTCACGCCCCTGTTTGGCATCGGTGCGGCGCTCGGCGGCTGGATCGGTTGCCTCGTCGGAATCGACCCCAGCTTTCTGGCGGCTCTCGGCATGCTCGGTGTGTTCTGCGCCGGCCTCAACGTGCCCATCACCACCTGCATGATGGCCATCGACCTGTTCCACGGCACGGCCGCCGGGTTCTTTGTCATCGTGGCCTTTATCAGCTACCTAACCGGCGGACACCGCGGCGTGTACCCCGCCCAGCGCATCATCTCACCCAAGCGCCGTTCGCTTATTGTGGATGAGGGCGGTACGGTAGCGGAGGCTATCGAGCGCCACAACGACCTGATAGAGTAGACGTTAGTATTCGCCGTGCAGCCACATTCGGGGGCAATTCGACCTGAGCGCGACCGCACTGTCATGCCATACGCCGGGAGTCACCCCATGCACGCAACTGATTTTGGTCGCACGCTCATCATCGCCAATCCTGCCGCCCAGTCGGGCGCCGCGCATGAGGTTGCCGAGCGCCTGCAACGCTTTTTGGACATGACCGCGCGCGCATCCCAGTTTGACCTGGTGTTGACCGAACGCACGGGGCACGCCAAGGAGCTTGCCGCGCGGGCCCAGGGCTATCGAACCGTTATCGCCCTTGGCGGCGATGGCGTGATCCACGAGGTCGTCAATGGACTCATGACGCAGGATGAATCGACCCGCCCCGCTCTTGCCGTCCTGCCCGTGGGCTCCGGCAACGATTTTGCCCAGACGCTCGACATCGACGATTTCTCCGGCAAGGATTTTGGCGCGCTGCTCACCTGCGAGCTGCAGCGTCAGGACGTCGGGCGCATTCGCTCGTGGAGCCCTGCAAGCGGCAGCGGCAAGGCTACCGTTGAGTACTACGACCAGACGCTTTCGGTCGGCATCGATGCCGCCATCGGCCTGGGCACCACCGAGCTGCGCAAAAAGACCGGCTTGACAGGCGCGCCGCTCTACACCCTCTCGGGACTTGAGCAGTTTGGCCTACGCTATCGCAACTACCCCATGACAGTCAGCTTTGACGGGACGCCTGCCGAGCGCGTGAGGGCGATCATCATGGCGATTCAGCTGGGCCCTACCTATGGATCGGGTTATCGCATCTGTCCCGACGCCGACCCCTGTGACGGTATATTCGACGTCTGCTACGCCTGCGGCCCCGTCCCTCGCGCGGTAGCCCTGCCTATGTTCCTTTCGGCCAAAGACGGCCACCACACCAAGCTGCCACCGGTTCGCATGCGCCGCTGTCGCCATGCTGAGCTTACCTTTGAGGAGCCCAACTACCCCATCCAGGCCGACGGCGAGCCCATTATCGCCTCGCGCATCGAGGTGGACATCCTCGCCGGCGCCCTCCACGTCTGGCGCCCCACCCGCTAACCCCACCTAAGTTGCGGTGAAATAGGGACTGTTTATGCAGCCTAAGCCGCAAAACAGTCCCTATTTCACCGCAACTTATTGAGAAGATCATTCCTCCCCGCCCGGCTTGCGACGGTTGGCCTTTTTAATCGCGTTGAAGTGCTTGTCGTTGAGCCTGCGCTGGCGCGATCGTTGTGGCACTTTGGTCTTGACACGACGGCGCGGTGGACGCCCGCGACGCTCAAGCTCTGCCCTCAGCTTACGCAGACAGCAGCTGCGATTCTGAAACTGACTGCGGCTCTCACGCGCCGTCACGACAATCCCCGTGGGCCCATGCTTCATGCGCACCGCCGAGTCCGTCGTGTTCACGCCCTGTCCGCCCGGACCCGTCGCGCGAAACACCTGCACCTCGCAATCGCGTGCCAGCTCCTCGACCGACATCTCGGCATAGCGCGCATACTCGCGCCATCCCATCTTGTTCTCATCCATATCAACACCTCCCCTCATACAAAAAAATGTGACAAAGGGACAGTCCTTTGTCACATCGCATACCAATCGCTTGTGTTGCGCGCCTAGGCGAACGTGATCTCGCCGTTCTCGCAGTCCATTTCGGCGATACGAGCCAGGCTCTCAACGCGGAAACCGCGCTCGCGGAGCTTATCGCCGCCGCCCTGGAAGCCCTTCTCAACGGCGATGCCAATGCCGGCAACTTCGGCGCCCGCAGCCTCGCAGATCTTGATAAGACCCTCGAGCGCGCAACCGTTGGCCAAAAAGTCGTCGATAATCAGGACCTTGTCGCCCTCGGACAGGAAGCGCTTACCCACGATAACCGGGTACTCCTTCTGCTTGGTAAAGGAGTAAATGGTCGTGGCATACTGCTCGCCGTCGAGGTTGATGGACTGTGCCTTCTTGGCAAAGACCACCGGGACGCCGCCAAAATGCTGAGCCGCGATGCAGGCCATACCAATACCCGAAGCCTCGATCGTCAGGATCTTGTTGATCTCGACACCCTCGAACAGACGGGCCCACTCGGCACCCATGTGGTCGAACAGCTCAACGTCGCACTGGTGGTTGAGGAAGGCATCAACCTTAAGGACGTTACCGGCCTTTACGATGCCGTCATGGCGAATACGATCCTCAAGCTCCTGCATGGCGCAACCCCTTCTCGCGGCAACGATACCGCGCGATTAATAAA
>URJD01000170.1 GCA_900548075.1 uncultured Collinsella sp. | reverse complement strand
CGCTGACGCAGTTTGCCCCGCGCATCACGAGCCCCGATATGACCAGCGAGCTCGATGGCGATATGACCCGTGTGGAGCGCGGCGAGGACACCGAGGAGCATGTCGTGACGCACTCGCGCGCGCTGCTGGCTGGCGTGCTCGACGAGCTGCTCAAGCACACGCAGGAGCTGGGCGACGCCATCAGCGACGCCGTTACGGCCGATGCGCGCGTGGGCGCCTGCCCCAAGTGCGGCAAGGACCTGGTTATGAAGACGAGCGCCAAGACCCGCGGCAGCTTTATCGGCTGCATGGGCTGGCCCGACTGCGACGTGACCTATCCGGTGCCGAGCGGCGTCAAGGTGAGCCCGCTCGAGGGCGAGGCGGCCGTGTGCCCCGAGTGCGGTGCGCCGCGCATTAAGTGCCAGCCGTTCCGCCAGAAGGCCTTCGAGATTTGCGTGAACCCCACGTGCCCCACCAACTACGAGCCCGACCTTAAGGTGGGCGAGTGCAAGGTATGTGCCGAGGCCGGACGCCATGGCGATCTGATCGCGCACAAGAGCGAAAAGAGCGGCAAGCGCTTTATCCGCTGCACCAACTATGACGATTGCGGCGTGAGCTATCCGCTGCCGGCGCGTGGCAAGCTCGAGGCGACGGGTGAGACCTGTCCCGAGTGCGGTGCTCCCATCGTGGTGGTCAACACGGCGCGCGGCCCGTGGCGTATCTGCGTCAACATGGACTGCCCGACCAAGGAGAAGAAGCCCGCCCGCGGCCGCAAGACCACGACCAAGGCGAGCACGGCGAAGAAGACCACGGCAGCAAAGAAGACTGCTGCCAAGAAGACGACCGCCAAAAAGACGACGGCCAAGAAGTCGACTGCCAAGAAGGCCGACAAATAAACCCCAGGAACGTCCCCATTTGACACCTAGTCATTGGGGACGTTCTTTAATGACTAGTTGTTTAAGAACGTCCCGAACGACTAGTTCACTTCGACGGGTTTGGCGCCGGGATAGCGCTCCTCAAAGTCCAGGCGGTACTTGTTGTCGTTGGTGCCCGCCACGTTGTCGCGTGCCAGCGGCGCCACGATCTCGTCCTTGTGGTTGGCGGGGCTGGAGTACTCAAGGCTAATCTCCCAGGCATCGCAAATCACGTCGATGCGATTCTCCAGGTCGTCGTAGAGCGTGATGATGTCTTTCCACGAGCTGTAGTTCTGCGAGTCGACGGGAACTTCCAGGTCCTCAACCTCGTCCTTGAGGTCGCCAATCTGATCCTCGAGCGCCTCGGCGGTATCGCTTGCCGACTGACGCGAGCCGCGGTCATCCTTGAGGTAGTACGTGTTAAACGTGGTAGCGCAGTCGCGAACCTGCTGATCAAGATCGGAGAGCCTGCTGTAGTAGGAGCTCAGCTGGTCGTAGACGTTCTGCTCGCTGATGGTGGCGGCATCGTGGGCGTCATCGTCATCATCATCGTCAAGCTTGTTGGGGTCGCCCTTGACGGACACATCGTCGTCATCGTCGTCGATCTTGACCTTTTCGATCGTCGTGCCCTTGGTATCATCGGCGCCCTTGTCGAAAGGTTTGATCATAAAGAACACGACCAGCGCGATAATCACGACGACCAGTACGGCGATGATGCCGATAAACAGAGCGTTGTTGTTTTTGGGCGCGGCGGGAGCACCGGCCTGCGGAGCAGCGGTCGGAATGGGTTGCTGCGGTGCGGAGGCGGCTGGCGTCGCCCATTGCTGCGTCGCGCCAACTTCGGACTGGGGAGCGGGCGCGGGCTGATGGGCGGACTGCACGGTCACGTCTGCCTGCGCATCCTCTTGCGACTGAGAGGCCTGGCCATCATCGGTTACCGGCGTTCCACAGCTGGTGCAAAAGCGCTCATCGTCTTTCAGAAGCTTGCCGCATTGGGTGCAAAACCGGGGCATGGCGGTTCCTTTCGTTTGGTGTGTTGGCTAGATTATAAGGTGGTTGAGGTGCGGATGGGCCGCGCCGAATCAACTGGTTACGCGAGAATTATTGCGCAACGTCCCGGACCGCCGTGTGCGTCACAATGAGTGCGGCGTGCTGGGTGTCCTGCGCGGCCGTTTATCGACGGCTCGGTAAAATGCGATGGTGGGGAGTGAGTCTGTGTACTGCGGCGAGCAAGGTCGGGGTGGCGGCGAAAACGTGGAGGCGTTCCGATTCCCGCCGGGGGATGCGCCCCTCGCTGTGCGCGATTGCTCGCGTCGGGTGTTTTGTGCCGGGATGTTGACCGGAGCGCTTGCCTCGGTGATGAGTCTCGGCGGTTGTGCTGCGCACCGCAACGAGGCTGAGGGCTCCGCTGTCCCTGCCAAGCAAAAGGCGAATCATCCGTCCGCTCAAAAGACAGACGCTGTCTCCCGGGCTTCTTGGATTGCCGGCCTTCAGCAAGATATCGAAGCCCTTGTCGAGCCGTATGGTGGGTCTACCTCGGTCTATGCTGTGGCGCTTGATCCTCAAACGTTTGCGTCGCTCGATGGCGAAGTCGCTGTGGCGCCGGACGCGCGACGTGTGGCGGCAAGCATCATCAAGCTTCCCATTCTCGCTTGTGCGCTCGAGACCGTGGCGGCGGGCGGGCTGTCCCTCGACGAGCAGGTAACGGTAGCGCAACAGGATATCGTGGGTGGCAGCGGCAACATTCAGTCGCGCGGCGCGGGTGTATCGTACAGTATTGACGAGCTACTGCACGCCATGATCGCCCAGAGCGATAACGTGGCAGCGAACCTTGTTATCGGCAGGCTTGGCATGGATACGGTCAACGAAACGTGTGCCGCATTGGGGCTGACCCAGACCGTGCTCGCTCGCCTGATGATGGACACCAATGCCCAGACACAAGGTCGCGAGAACTATACGAGCGCCCGTGATGCTGCGGCCGTGTTGCAACGGCTGGCGGCGGGGACAATCGCGACGCCCGGGCTGTGCGAGCGAGCTCGCGGATATCTGCTGGCGCAGGAAGACGCGCGCGGTATTGTCGAGGGCGTTTCCGGCGGCGTTTTGGTCGCGCACAAAACGGGCAGCCTGGCGAATGCTCAGCACGATGCCGCAATCGTCTACGCCGAGCGCCCTTACGTGCTGGCAATCCTCACCCAAGACCTCGAACGCGAACAGGCTCTAGCCCTCGAGCGCGACATTTCCTTTGCCATCAACGCCCGCGCCCACTCCTAACTTGCGGTGAAATAGGGATTGTATTTGCTGCTAGAAGGCGTATTCAGTCCCTATTTCACCGCAACTTAGAGGGTCGGCAGTTAGGGACGTTCCTTTTCGGCCGGCACTTTAGGAACGTCCCTAACTGTCACCTAGCCCCTGCCCCTGGGGTATCATGGCTTGGTTGCTATAACTTGCATTTTCGCGCCTTGTAGGAAGGGGCTGCGCCCATGGCTTTTGAGCCCGCTCAACATAGCT
>URJD01000169.1 GCA_900548075.1 uncultured Collinsella sp. | reverse complement strand
CTTCAGCGCGGCGAGGCTTTTGCCCAGGGCCGCCACCTGTCGCTCGTGACGGCAGTGGGCCGTGCACTCGAGCTTGACCTTCCCGACTACACCATGCCCAAGACCAAAAATGCTTCGGGCTATTTCGTTGCTGACGATATGGATGCCATCGAATTGTTTATCGGTGCGTGTGGCACAATCGGCGTCATCACCGAGCTCGAGATTGCCCTGCAGGCGGCGCCTGCGGTCGTTTGGGGCGTGAGCTGTTTCTTTGACAGCGAAGACAAGGCCGTGTCCTTCACCGATTCCGTGCGTCCCGTCCTGTCCCATGCGGCTGCCATCGAGTACTTCGACGCTGGCGCCCTGGATATTCTACGTCGCCAGCGCGAGCAGTCGACGGCGTTTGCCTCGCTGCCGGCGCTCGACAAAGAGGCCAAGGTCTGTGTCTACGTGGAGCTCGACTGCGACGACGAAGTTCAGGCGACTGAGGAGCTGTATCACTTGGGGTGGGTACTGGAGCTTGCGGGTGGCCGCGACGACGCGACCTGGGTTGCGCGCACCGAGGTCGATCGCGAATGCCAGCGGTTCTTCCGCCATGCGGTGCCCGAGAGCGTCAACATGCTCATCGACGAGCGTCGCCGCACGGATCCCGCCATCACCAAACTGGGCTCGGACATGTCGGTGCCCAATGCACGCTTGGCCGATGTCATCGCCCTTTATCGCCGCACGTTGGCCGAAAGTGGGCTTGAATCTGCCGCCTGGGGGCACATCGGTAACAACCATCTGCATGTGAACATTCTGCCGCGCGATGCGCAGGAATACCGCCGCGGCGGAGAACTCTTTGCCCGGTGGGCTTCCGAGGTCACGGTCATGGGCGGCGCCGTCTCCGCCGAACACGGTGTCGGCAAGATCAAGGCGGGCTTCTTGGAGACGATGTACGGTCACGAGGCCATGGTCGAGTCGGCACGGCTTAAGCTCCAGCTCGATCCTGCCGGGCAGCTGGGCCGCGGTAACCTGTTTTCGGAGAAGCTCTTGGATGAGCTCGTCCAGAAAGGGGGCGCGTGAAGATGAGCGATTTCCATATGGTGGTGTGCGTCAAGGCCGTGCCGGGAAGCACCGAGGTCAAGATGGACCCCAAGACCAATACCATCGTGCGCGATGGCAAACAGGCGGTCATTAATCCCTTTGACGCGAGCGCTTTGGAATGCGCGCTGGCGCTGAAGGACGACTTTATCGGCTTTGGCATGGATGTGCGCGTGACGGTGGTGTCGATGGGCATCCCCGCGACCGAGTCGCTGCTGCGCGACTGCATCGCTCGAGGCGCCGACGACGCGCTGCTGCTGACCGATCGCGCCTTTGCAGGTGCCGATACCCTGGCAACCACCTATGCCCTCAAGTGCGGCATCGAGGCGCTCGACGAGGACTTCGACCTGCTCATCTGCGGCAAGATGGCGGTGGATGGCGATACGGCCCAGATTGGTCCCGAGCTTGCCGGTGCCTTTGAGATTCCCTGCGTGACCGACGTGAGCTGCGTGCAGAGCGCGGGCTTTACGACCTGTGGCTCGCTGGCGCTCGTTCACGGATGCGATGCCGGCGAGGAGACGGTGTACCTTGAGATGCCGTGCGCGATGACGACTGCCAAGGAGATTGGCCAGTTGCGCATGCCGAGTATTGCCGGTATCCGCGCGGCGGAGGAGGCGGACGTGCGCGTGGTCAGTGCCGCCGACGTGAACGCCGACCCCGCGCGTTGCGGTCTTGCCGGGTCGCCGACACAGGTCGTGCGCTCGTTTGTGCCCGACCGTGACCAAACGTGCGAGGCCGTTGACGGAACGGCGTCCGAGCAGGCGGCAAAACTTGCCAAGATCATCGAGGGGATGGCATAGATGAGCGGACTGATTATCGATAGCAAAGCCTGTATCGGCTGCGGTCGCTGCGTTCGCGCCTGCGCCTCGGGCGGCATTGTGGTGGAGGGCGAGCGTCCCAACCGATGCGCCCGCGTAACCGACGGCTGTATCCTATGCGGTGGGTGCGTCGACGCCTGCCCTGTCAACGCTATCTCGATCGAGTGTGACGAGGCCGCTGGTGCGGTGGACCTTGATGCATATCGAGACATTTGGGTCTTCGTGCAGACCGACGAGCACGATACGGTGACTCCCGTTGCCTATGAGCTTATGGGCAAGGGGCGCGAGCTTGCCGATGCTCGCGGCTGCCGTCTGGTGGCACTGGTCGGCATGAGCCCCGAGGGCTCGCTCGGGGACCTGGAGCATCTGGTTTGCGCGGGCGCCGACGAAGTCCTGGCCTGTCGCGACGAGCGCCTGCGCCAAAACGATGCGGAGGTCTACGCCCGCTTGATCTGCGATTTGGTAGCCGAACGCAAACCCGAGGCCATCCTATACGGTGCGACCGCTTTTGGTCGCGAACTGGCACCCGGCGTTGCCGTGCGTTTGCAGACGGGCCTTACGGCTGACTGCACCGTACTTTCGATGGATACAGAGACGGGACTGCTGCAACAGACGCGTCCGGCGTTTGGCGGCAACCTGATGGCCACCATCATTTGCCCCAACCACCGTCCGCAGATGGCAACGGTGCGCCCCGGTATCTTTAAGGCTCCCGACTTCGACTACGGCCGCTCTGGCACGATCACCCAGATATCGCTTGCGGATGATGCTAAGGCTCGTGTCGAGATCTCGATTCCCGCCGAGGAGTGGGGACAGCAGCCCTCGATCGCCAATGCCGAGCGCCTGGTCGTGGTGGGTCGCGGCATTGGTTCCAAGAAAAACCTGCCGTTGATGCGAAGGCTCGCCGAGGCTCTGGGTGCCGAGCTTGGTTGCACGCGTCCCGTCGTGGAGGCGGGTTGGCTGGAGTATCGCCACCAGATTGGCCAGACGGGCGTATCGGTTTCGCCCAGGCTTCTCGTGAGTATCGGTGTTTCGGGCGCCATCCAACATCTTGCCGGCATCGGTGGGGCGGAGTGCATCATCGCCATCAACGAGGACCCGGATGCCCCCATTTTCGGTGCTGCCCAGTACAAGGTTGTTGGGGACGCCGTCGAGGTCGTCGAGGAGCTGCTGGCCCAGCTTGAGCGCTAGGCGCGCGCCAGCCAGTCGCGCATCTCGTCCTTTAGGCGGCTCCAAGTTGCCTGCGTGGCGGGGTCGGTAAAGGGCCGCGTAATGCCAAAGGGCGCGTCGAGCAGGCGGTGGATATCGCCCTGTTCGCGCGCCAGCGCGCGGCTTGCTGGATAGACGAGCTCAAACATAAAGCAGATAAGCCCCACCAAGAAGTCGGCGGGCTCATCGCGCTCATCGCGTGCGACGCAGCGGTGCTCGTCAAAGGCGGCAAGTGTCGGCGACGAGAAACGGCTGCCGAGAAACGTCTTCTCGTCCACCTTGAGGATAGTGTCGACAGTGCTGTCGGCGATGGTGCGCATAATGTCGATC
>URJD01000168.1 GCA_900548075.1 uncultured Collinsella sp. | reverse complement strand
CGCGTGGCCGATATGTCGCTCGCAGGTACCCATAGTGCTTTTAGTGTACCGACAGATGGGTCGAAAAAGCGGGCCGCATGTCCCAAAATCCGCAGACGGCAAGGCGCCCAGCAGCCTCCCCCGTCTGGCACTTCCCGATATCCGCCCGCCCCAAACCACCGCAAAGGGGACAGGCACCTTTGTGGTGGTTTGGGGCGATGCGCTAGTCCACGGTGATGTCGAGGTTCTTGCCGATGAGGCCTACGTAGCCGCCCTCGGCAGCCTTGGGGCTGTCAGCATGGCAGAGAACCCACTTGTCGGCCTTCCAATAGCAGTAGCTGTCGCCGGCCGTGGGCATGTCGGCCGCGGCCTCGGGGCGCGGACCATTGGTGCCGGCGGGCAGCGCCACCATCACCTGGAAGCCGCCGTCGTCGACCATGCAGGGCGTGTAGTGAAGCGTGGTGTTGAAGACCTCGACAACCGTACCCGCCGGCACGCGGAACGCCTTGACGCACGCGGTGTCGAGCTTGCCGTCCTCAATCTCCCAGCGATGCGCCACGAGCAGAATAAAATCGCGTGCACCCAGGTTGAACTCGCTGGCGCGGTGGTACTCCAGGCAGTTGAGACGCGTGTTGTGGCCGTTGCACCAGCCCAGCTGGAAGGGACGACCGCCAAACATGAGAAAGCCCAGCTTATCGGCATCCATGACGCCCTCGAGCTCCGGCGCGCTTGCTACGTACTTACTGCCCTCGGGGATGGGCGTGGCAGAGAGCGCCTCGAGCACGGGCGACGTGAGCTCGGACGGAACGTCATCCCAAACGTCGCCATAGGATTTGAACTCGGGATCGTTGACAGAGTAGATATGCATGTTCACTCCTGTTCGTAAATGTGACTATACGAACATTCTAGAACAAACATGAGCGATTTTGAACGCTCGTCCCAACCAATCAACAAAAAGGCGCCCCCGCATAAGCGAAGGCGCCCAATGCGCGCGTTTTGGGCGATAAAGCCCTTACGCCTGCTGATAGTGCAGGTGCTTCTCGTCGATATCGGCCAGGTCGCGGTCGAGGTAGCGGCGCGCAAGCCAGTTGGCCATGGGGAGGTTCTGGTCCAAGTAGTTGCCGCACTCCTCAGGAGCGGCACCGGGGACATCGCCCTCAAAGCCAGCAACAAACTCGAACAGCTCGCGCACGAGCGGCAGAATCTCCTCGCTCGTCACCTCGCCAAACACGACGAGGTAAAAGCCCGTGCGGCAGCCCATGGGCCCAAAGTAGACAATGCGGCTCGACCACTCGGCATGGTTGCGGAGGAACGTCGCGCCCAGGTGTTCGATGGTGTGGCACTCGGCCGTGTTCATGACCGGCTCCTTATTGGGTGTGGTCAGGCGCAGGTCAAAGGTGGTGACGGCGGCACCGGTCGCCGGATCGCGGTCGATGCGGCTCACATACACGCCGGGCTCAAGCAGCAGATGGTCAACGGAAAAGCTGGCGATGCGCTCCATGGCAGATCCTCTCGATAGTCAAATTGGGACGGGGCTCTTTTAGCTGGTTCGAATGGTCGCACCAATCATACCAGTCAAAAAAGCCCCGTCCAAAAGACAACTTAGCCAAGGACACGGGCCATACGCGTCTTGAACTCGGACAGGAAGCGCGGAGCATCCACGGTCAGTGCCACAAGCGCGCTCTTGTCCGGATCGGACAGGCGGCGCTCATCGCAGATGGTGCGACCGCGGTACTCGCCCAGCAGATCAACACGCAGGTTGCAGCCGAGCGCACCTACGAGCGTGGGGTCGATCGCCACGGCAACGGCTAGCGGATCGTGCAGCGCGCAACCACCCAGGTAGGGTGCGTTCATCTCGTACGAGCCAATGTAGTGCTCGACCATGCTCGCAAATGCGCAGCCCGCCATGGTGCCCGAGCCCGTCCAGCCGGCAATGTCGCGGCGTGTGAGCACCACGCGATGCGTCACGTCCAGACCCACCATGGTGAGCTTACGGCCCGAGCGCAGCACCGCGTCGGCTGCCTCGGGGTCGCTCGCCATGTTGGCCTCGGCGCCCGCGCTCACGTTGCCGGGCACGGTAAGGGCGCCGCCCATCACGACCACGCGGCCGATGGACATCATCGCCGCCGCATCGCGCTCCAGGGCGAGCGCCAGGTTGGAGAGCGGGCCAGTCGCTACGTAGACCAGATCGGGACCATAGGTGCGCGCGGCATCGATCAGATAATCGACCGCAGCGTTGCCGTCGGCCGAGGTCGCCCCCACCGGCTCGTAGGGCGACGCGGGCACGCTCGCGCCGCCGATGCCGTTCTTGCCGTGAATGAGCGCGGTGGACGCCGGCGGCGTATAGGGCTCAGTCGCTTGCAGAGGACGGTCGGCACCCAGGTACACCGGAACCTCGGGGCGACCCAGCAGATCGAGCACCGCCAGGCAATTGTGCGCCGATTGCTCGACGCGCACGTTGCCAAAGCACGTGGTGATGCCCACGAGCTCCACCTCGGGGCTCGCGATGGCATAGGCGAGCGCCATCGCATCGTCCACACCCATATCCAGATCAAGGATCAGCTTCTTGATTGCCATTGTTCTACTCCGCTTCTCCGTCTTTATCGTTTAACCAAACCAATGTTCAACTTCGGCGCGCGTGGGAATCGATTGCTGAGCGCCCAGGCGCGACACCGTCACTGCCGAGGCGCGAGCACCCGCGGCCATGCACTCAAAGAGCGGCAAGCCCTCTAGGCGAGCCGCCGCCAACGCGCCGATAAACGTATCGCCGGCGGCCGTGGTATCGACTACCGTGCTCGAAAGTGCCGGCATGCGCAGCAGCTCACCGTCATCGCCGAGCGTAACCGAGCCGGCACCACCCAGCGTGATGACCGCAGCTCCGGCGCCCTTGTCGAGCAGCGCATTGAGCGCGGCGACGCAACTCGCATCATCCGTGGGCAGAATGCCCGTCAGCGCCTGGCACTCGGTCTCGTTGGGACAGACCAGGTCGACCGCAGGCCAGACCTCCGCAGGCAGCTCGCAGGCGGGCGCTGGATTAAAGACCGTATAGAACCCCAGCTCGTGAGCGCAAACAAGCGCCTCGGCCGTCGCCGCAAGGTCACATTCGCCCTGGGCGATAAAGACGCTTCCGGCAGCCGGGGCAATCTTGCTGGCGTCGCCGTCGAGCTCATCGGCCACCAGACGCCTCAGAGCGCAGGCGACGTCCTCGCCCGTAAGCGCATGATTGGCTCCCGGCGACAGCACGATGCGGTTGTCGCCCTCACAGCGAATGATGGTCGCCGTTCCCGTCTCCACATCATCGCGACGCGCCACAAAGTCACAGTTCACGCCAGTATCTTGGAGCCCCGCCACGAGCGACATGCCAAATGCGTCACAGCCGACCGCGCCGATCATGTGCGTGCACGCGCCCATACGCGCGGCAGCTACGGCCTGATTGGCGCCCTTGCCGCCGGCGTTGGTGATAAACCCGCTGCCGCCGACGGTCTCGCCCGCACGCGGTATGCGCTCGCACGCCACCGAAAGGTCCATGTTCATGCTGCCGAACACCGCAACGA
>URJD01000167.1 GCA_900548075.1 uncultured Collinsella sp. | reverse complement strand
GCCAAGGACGATGACTCCAACTCGGACGACGATACCAAAACCGGCATCGACGGCTCCATGGACGACTCGGATTCTAAATAGGTCCTATTAACGTTTCTTGAAGTTGTAAATTACAAGAAACGCGAGCAAAGCGATTGATAAGGGGCCGGCTACGTAGAAAAAGAGAACGTCAATTGCGCGTAGAGTGTAATAAACCTTATCGCCGGACATTGCTGCATACAATACGTAGCCAAATGCTGGTTGGTTTGCGTACCAGCAGGAGAAGGCCAAGAGCGCTAAAAGTGCTACTACCAGAAGTGCATTCAGGACAAATCGCTTGCTTTTCATCGATCGCTCCTTTCGAGTAGCTCTTATATGTAATTCTACAGCAGTCATTTGTTTTTCAAAGACTTTGGCTGTCCTAAATAACATGCACTTTCCCTGGAGGGTCGCTGTTTGGCGGCCCTCTTTTTTTGCATGGGCGCGGTGGGATGGTAATATCGTTACGTTTGAACTGTTTCGATGTGAAACCGAGGAGATTCCCTCTATGAGTGCTGACTACCCGTCAATGACTACGGCCGAGATTCGCTCCAAGTTCCTCAACTTCTTTGAGGAGCGCGGTCTTAAGCTCTATCCTTCTTCGTCCCTCGTCCCCGATGATCCCTCGCTGCTGCTTGCCAACGCCGGCATGAACCAGTTTAAGGAGTACTACCAGGGCAAGAAGACCATGAAGGAGATCGGCGCGATCTCCTGCCAGAAGTGCGTCCGCACCAACGACATCGATTGCATCGGCGAGGACGGCCGTCACTTGTCGTTCTTCGAGATGCTCGGCGATTTCTCTTTTGGCGGCGTCTCCAAGGAGCAGGCTTGCGCCTGGGCCTTTGAGCTCATCACCAAGGAGTTCAAGCTGCCGCTCGATCGCCTGTACTTCACCGTCTTTACCGAGGACGACGAGACCCACGACGTGTGGCGTTCTCTGGGCGTTGCCGAGGACCACATCTCCCGCCTGGGTGAGGATGACAACTTCTGGGCCGCTGGCCCCACCGGCCCCTGCGGTCCGTGCTCCGAGATCTACTTTGACATGGGCGAGGAGGTTGGCTGCGGCAGCCCCGACTGCAAGCCTGGCTGCGACTGCGACCGCTTCCTTGAGTTCTGGAACCTCGTGTTTACCCAGTACGACCGCCAGGAGGACGGCTCCATGCCGGAGCTGCCGCACCGCAACCTCGATACGGGTATGGGTCTGGAGCGCATGGCCGCCATCATGCAGCACAAGACCGCTAACTATGACGGCGATCTGATGCAGCACCTCATCAAGCTGGGTGAGGAGATCAGCGGCAAGACCTATGACGCCGACGATTACTCCGGCGCCAGCCGTTCTCTTCGCATCATCGCCGACCACTCCCGTGCCGTCGACTTCATGATCTCTGACGGCATCCTGCCCGGTAACGAGGGTCGCGAGTACGTCCTTCGCCGCCTGCTCCGTCGTGCCGTATTCCACGGTCGCCTGCTGGGTATCGAGGGCGCCTTCCTGACCAAGTTCATCGACGAGGTCAACGCTCAGATGGGCGAGGCCTATCCCGATCTGCTCAAGAACGTCGCACTCGTCAAGGGTATCGTCGCCTCCGAGG
This sequence comes from uncultured Collinsella sp., assembly GCA_900548075.1. Classification (GTDB taxonomy): domain Bacteria; phylum Actinomycetota; class Coriobacteriia; order Coriobacteriales; family Coriobacteriaceae; genus Collinsella. The sequence continues at coordinate 2,011 of URJD01000167.1, read as the reverse complement.
AGGAGCGCTTCTCCACGACGCTCGACAACGGTCGCGTCTATCTGGACGAGGCCTTGGCAGCGCTTGCCGAGGGCGCCGTGCTTCCGGGCGATGTTGCCTTTAAGCTGCACGACACCTTTGGTTTCCCCATCGACCTGACCGTCGAGATCGCCGGCACCGCTGGCCACGATGTCGACATGGACGGCTTTACCGCCTGCATGGAGGACCAGAAGGCCCGCGCCCGCGCTAACGCAAAGGGCGATGCCTGGGGCAGCTTCAACGATGTGTGGGTCGAGCTTTCCGACAAGGTCGCAGCGACCGAGTTCGACGGCTATGACAACGATGTGATCGAGGGCGCCAAGGTTGTCGCCATCGTGCGCAACGGCGAGTCCGTCGAGTCCGCAGCCGCCGGCGAGGACGTCGAGGTCGTGCTCGACCGCACCCCGTTCTACGCCGAGATGGGTGGCCAGCAGGGCGATGCCGGAAAGCTTTCCGCCGAGGGCGTTGTTCTGACCGTTTCCGATACCAAGAACCATAACGGCCTGTATGCCCACGTCGCGCACGTTGCCGAGGGCACGCTGACCGTCGGTGCCGCTGTGACCGCCGCGCTCGACGCCGAGCGCCGTGGCTTCCTGCGCCGCAACCACACCGCCACGCACCTGCTCGACGCTGCCCTTAAGCAGGTCCTGGGCGAGCACGTCTCCCAGGCCGGCTCGCTGGTGACGCCCGAGCACCTGCGCTTTGACTTTACACACTTCGAGGCCCTGTCCTCCGAGCAGCTCAAGGCTGTCGAGGACCTGGTCAACCAGCAGATCTTCGCTTCCAAGCCGGTCGTGACCCGTGTCATGGGCATCGACGAGGCTAAGGCTGCCGGCGCTGTCGCTCTGTTTGGAGAGAAGTACGGCGATGTCGTCCGCGTCGTCTCCGTGGGCGCCGAGGACCAGCCGTTCTCCCGCGAGCTCTGTGGTGGCACCCATGCCGCCAATACCGCCGAGATTGGCCTGTTCAAGATCATTTCCGAGTCCTCCACGGGCTCCAATGTCCGCCGTATCGAGGCCGTGACCTCTAAGGGTGCCCTCGACTACATGGTCGACCGCCTGGCGCTCGTTGACGTCGCCGCCGCTGCGCTCAAGTGCCGCGTCGACGAGGTTCCCGCCCGCGTGGAGAACCTGCAGGCCGAGCTGCGCGAGACGTCCAACAAGCTCAAAAAGGCTCTGACCGGTGGCTCCTCCGACGCCATTTCCAGTGCCATCGAGGGTGCTGTCGAGCTCGGCGGCTACAAGCTCGTCGTCGCTGAGCTCCAGGGCCTTGAGGCTGCCGACCTGCGCAACGTATGGGATACCGTGCATCAGAAGGTCGCCGGCCCTGTCGCTTGTGTCGTCGCCAGCGTGACTGAGAAGGGCACTCCGGCCCTGCTCGCTGCCGGCTCCGATGACGCCGTCAAGGCCGGGTTCCACGCCGGTAACGTGATCAAGCAGATCGCGGGCCTGGTTGACGGTCGCGGTGGTGGCCGTCCCAACATGGCCCAGGCCGGTGGCAAGAACGCTGCCGGTATCGCCGATGCCCTCGCGGCCGCTAAGACCGCACTCGGCGCCTAAGAATCTAAGAAGTCACTGTGGTCGCGCTTGCGCTGGACATAGGGGAGACCAGGATCGGCATCGCCGTCTCGAGCCGTGATGGCAAGATGGCGATGCCCGTCAAGGTGCTCCCGGCTGCAGAGGTCACCGGTATGGCCAAGACGTTCCGCTACCTGGTCGAGGACTATGAGCCCGACATCCTGGTAAGTGGACGTCCCCTGACCATGGCCGGTGAGCCCGGCCCCCAGGCCGAGCGCGTTGCCTCCGTGGCTCAAAAGATTGCCGACGAGCTCGATCTTCCACTGGAGTTTGAGGACGAGCGTCTGTCCTCGCAAGAGGCCAAGCGTATCCTGCGCGAGCAGGGCCTCAACGAAAAGCAGATGAGGGGCAAGATCGACATGATTGCCGCCAGCCTGTTCCTGCAGACATGGCTCGATCGTAAAAACGAGGAGGTT